>CALXAZ010000199.1 GCA_944386395.1 uncultured Clostridia bacterium | reverse complement strand
TAGTCCTCAATACGCTTATTGCGGAATTTATCACCCTCTGCGTCAAACACCACATGGCGGGAAAAGTGCCTAAATCTAAGGATTTCTACAAGGTTTCTCTTTGTAGCAACACTATTGTCTCGACGTGATGAGTTCTTGGAAACATATCAAATGGCTCTGCTGATACTACTGAATAACAACCAAGAGAAAGTTCCTTTAGGTCACGGGCCAGCGTTGCAGGATCGCATGAAACGTAAATCAGTTTTTTTGAGGATATACTCAATATAGCCTGAATAGTCTCCGAGCTTAGACCTTTTCGGGGAGGATCCACAATTAATACGTCTATATTTTGCCTGCTTTTTTGTAGATTTGAGGCGGCTTTACCCGCATCAGTGCAGATAAAGTCGACGTTGGAAATGCCATTCTGAGAAGCGTTTATCATAGCATTTTCAATGGCAGAGGGAACAATCTCGACACCAGTAACATGACGAGCATATTTTGCTGCATATAAGGAAATTGTGCCAATTCCGCAATATAGATCGATAACCTCTTCCTTTCCAGAAAGTGAGGCAAGCTCGATAACGCGCCTGTATAACAGCTCTGTTTGAGCTCGATTTACCTGGTAAAAGCTAAAAGGAGATATATTAAATTGTAATCCACAAAGCTCATCAGTCAGAGAAATGTCTCCGTATAGTGGAATAAGTTCACCCTTCAAAGCAACATTACCTGGAGTGTTATTGATGTTAAGGAACACGCTGAGAAGCCAGGGACATTTCTTCCTAAGTCTTTTGATCAATGTGTCGCGATTTCCAATATCTCCTGAAGAAGAAATAATTCCCAGTTGACCATACCCGCTACTGGTTGAGCGATAAAATATATATCTGATGCCCTTCCCTTTGCTGCTATATATGGGAATATGATTTTCATGAGCGTAATCACAAAATTCCTGCGCAGCGATTCCACTTCTGGAATCCTGAAGAAAGCAATGTTTTGCTTCGATCACATCGTGGCTACCTTTGCGAAAAAATCCAAAGACAGGAATGGAATTTTTTTCGGAAACCTGATATATAACTTTGTTACGGTATCCATCTATGATAGGGGAAGGGAGAACATCAGAGGGCTCGATGCTGAGCCCTCCAATACGATGTAAACAATCGGCTACTTTCTGCTTTTTCATTTTGAGCTCTGTAGAATAATTTATATGCCTCAGAGAACATCCGCCACACTTGGGATATGTGTTACATTTTTGACGTATGCGATCCTCTGATGGAATATCAAGCTGTTCTATCTTGGCAAAGGCGTGCGTTTTGGAGACCTTTAATATCCGAACATGACATTCATCACCCGGAACTCCAGACGAAACAAATACTACCATACCATCAATACGGCAGATACCGTTACCATCGGAGCTCCAATCAGTTATTGTTGTTTTGATGATATCATTCTTTTTCAGCATTGTACTCTCCGTTTTCGGCAAATTCCCCGTTTTCCCCATATATTTCGTTTAGCTCTTCGTTACTGATGTCGAAGGTTATAATGCCTGCGGCATATGGCGCAAGATCATAGGTCTGGAAAAATATGCGGAGACCATCTTCAGTAAATACAAAATTGTTTTTGTCAAAAGTACTGTCTACAAGGTCAGCATAGTTTGGATAATACATATCAGGATTCTCGTCCATCTTTTCGATGATGAGAGCTTTTATTGCTTCTGTCTGATCCTCATTCCAGAAAATATTGCTTCCATCTATCCTGAAACCCTGAACAAAATCGTATGTAAGGCTTTCGAGCTGCACGTTATCATGGGCAGCACCTCCGTTATACGCTGTAGTAGTAATAAGTACACTTACCATATTGTCATCCATATATTCTATGGAATAATTGAGATCCCGATACCATTCTCCGCCTACAGTAGCGCTGGCAGATTCATTTTCGGCAGTGTCGATAAGCTCTTCATCAAAACTCTCGGCAAGCTTGTCTGCAAGATTTTGAAAATATTGGTTAAACATCTCGGCATTGTCGGCATATTCCTGAGAAATCATTTCAGGAATAGCTACATTCAGTGTGCCTATTATTTTTTCTCCAGAGATGCTATTTTTATATTTGTACTCATATCCCTTGGTATATATGTTAGCTTCTATTGTCACTGGGAAAGACTCGGTAGATTCCGTAATATCTTCGGTAGTTGCTTGGGTGACCGTTTCGGTGGTCGCTTCTGTTGTTGCGGAGGCAGAGGAGGTGGTTTCATTAGCACTGCATGCGGAAAACAGCACTACAAGCAAAAGTGAAAATAATAATATTAAACGCCTCATTTTTTAGTCCTTTCTTCTATAATAAATATTTCTTTCTTTTGTTTCTGAAGATAGTACACATTTATTTTATCACACAGCCCTGCTTCTGTCTATATATAGACTTTGTGTGCAACATAAACCAGCTGTTTGAGGCATATATATGAGCATGCATATTGCAAAGAGGGTGGGAATGGAATGAGAGGTAATATAGAAGTACGTGCCGAGACGCTCGGTCACTACATAGTGGAAAACAGAGCAACGGTAAGAGATGCCGCAAAAAAGTTTGGAATAAGCAAATCTACTGTGCATAAAGATTTAACAGAGCGGCTTATGACGTACGACAGGAATTTGTATATACAGGTAAAAGAGATCCTTGAAATAAATAAGGCGGAACGACATCTTCGTGGAGGAATGGCGACAAAAGAGAAGTACCGCAGCCAAAATAACAGATAAAGATTGTGCAGGCTGTTACTGTGAGGTATGCCTGTGCGGAGATAAAAGAGCCCATTTGTTGCTCGGCAGGTCAGCTGGCAGCAAAGTGGGCTCTTTTATGTGTATGCGAGAGAATATTATAAAAGGGATATATTTTGGAAAATTGGAATATAGGCAAGAGCAAATTGCGCATGATGGGATGGATTTGAAAGAAAATTATAAGAATCTGTTTAGTATTTTTTTATATATAGTCGATGAAATTTTGATAAATATAGGATATAATCATCTATAAAAGATATATTTGCAGGGGTGCGGTGAAGTTGAAAAGATTTGAAACGGAAGAGGAGCTTACAAAGAAGAGAAAAATCACGGGTATAGTATTTATTATTATATTTGTTCTGTTTTCGGTAGTGGTTGGGTGGTTTATCGGGAAACCAATGCTGGAGTTTATCGCCAATCCATATGGATTTCGGGAATGGGTAGACAGCAATGGAATGCTGGGCAGGGTTGCTTTTCTTGGAATGATGGCATTACAGGTGATAATAGCAATAATACCTGGAGAACCTCTGGAAATAGGAGCGGGATATGCTTTTGGAGCTGTTGAAGGTACAGTGCTGTGTCTGCTGGGGGCGATGATAGGAGGGAGTATTATATTTCTTTTTGTACGGCGCACGGGTAACCGGGTTGTCCGTATGGTATTTCCAGAAGAAAAAATAAAAAAATTAAAGTTTTTGCAAAACAGTAAAAAGCTGGATGCGATAATATTTATACTCTTTTTTATCCCAGGAACACCCAAGGATGTGCTGACATATATCGTTGGTCTCACGCCAACGAAGCTGTGGACATATCTTCTTATTTCAACTGTGGCGCGGATACCGTCAGTAATAACATCTACTATAGGGGGAAACGCTCTGGGAATACAGGATTACAGCTTTGCGGTAATAGTTTTTGCAATTACGGCGGTGGTAAGTATAATAGGTGTGGTCGTATATAAAAAAATAATTGAAAAGCATTCGGACAAGGAGAAACATCATTGAAATCGGTATATATTTTGTTGTGCAGGACCAATACGATATTTTCTGGGCTTATACATATGGCTACAGGAAACAAGTATACGCATGCTGCATTGTCACTCGACAGGGAAATGACAAGATTGTACAGCTTTGGACGTCAGAATCTCTATTTCCCCATGATTGCCGGATTTGTACCGGAGGACATAAAAATGGGGGTATATAGAAAAAATGGGGGAGCACCCTGTGCTGTATATGAGCTACGTGTATCTGATAAGGTATATGATACAATAGAAAGCAGAATAAACTGGTTTATTGCTCATAAGGATTATTATAGGTACAATTTTCTTGGAATATTGTTCTATATGCTGGATATACCCTTTTATCGGAGAAAACATTATATGTGTTCACAGTTTGTAGCGGAAGTCCTTGGAAGCGCAGGTGCGCTAAAATGCCCAAAGGAGCAGTCGCTTATGAAACCAGTAGATTTCGAGGGGCTGAAAGAACTGAATCTGGTGTATTGCGGTGATCTTAGGGGATGTGTGTCCAGCTCAGATCAAGCGTTATATCCACAAGGAAAGCTGAGAACTGTTTAAAAAGAAGTCTGAAATATTTTTCAGACTTCTTTCTATTTTCAAAAGATGATAATTGTGCTATAATAAGCCAAAGTTTTTGCTTGCTTGAAGCGTTATGAGGAAAGACGCTTACAGAAGGAAATTGTTGCAGGCAAAAGCTTGTAGGTACGAGATACTGGGAATGATACCTGGTATATGATGAAAATATGGAGAAAGGGAATAAAATATGAAGGGACTTATTGTGCCTGAGGGTTACAAATCACTGCTTAGTGTACGGCAGACGGAGCTTGCCATAAAAAAGGTCAAGGATTTTTTTGAACGTGATCTTGCCATAGAGCTAGGGCTTATGCGTGTCTCAGCGCCTTTGTTTGTCCATGCTGGGACAGGGCTGAATGACACTCTTAACGGAGTGGAACGTCCTGTAAGCTTCGACATAAAAAAGACCGGAGATGTTGTTGAAATAGTTCATTCACTTGCTAAATGGAAAAGATATGCCCTGAAATATTATGGGTTTGAGCATGGCGAAGGTCTGTATACCGATATGAACGCAATAAGGAGAGATGAGGATACAGACAATATACACTCGATATTTGTGGATCAGTGGGACTGGGAGAAGATAATATCGGCGGATGAAAGAAATATCGACACCTTGAAGTCGACAGTAAAAACAATATATGCTGTTCTCCGGCACACCGAGAAGTTTATAGCAGAGGATTATGAATTTGTAAACAGGCTTCTGCCGGATGAGATCACATTTGTTACGACACAGGAGCTGGAGGATGCTTATCCGGGTCTTACCCCGAGAGAAAGGGAGTATGCCGCTGCGAAAAGATATGGTGCAGTGTTTATAATGCAGATAGGTGGGCAGATGCGTTCTGGGGAAATACATGATGGACGAGCGCCTGACTATGATGATTGGGAGCTTAACGGAGATATAATAGTATATTATCCGGTGTTGGACATTGCTTTAGAATTGTCATCCATGGGAATACGGGTGGATGAAAAAGCTCTTATACGACAGCTCGGGATAAGAGGTTGTATGGAAAGGGCAGAGCTTCCCTTTCAGAAATCGCTCTTAAATGGTGAACTGCCATATACGATAGGCGGAGGGATAGGTCAGTCACGGATGTGTATGCTCTTCTTAAGAAAGGCGCATATAGGCGAGGTTCAGTCCTCATTGTGGTCGGAGGAAGTGATAGAAGAATGTATGAGAAATGGGATAAACCTGCTTTAGGATATTGGAGACAGTAGTAAAACAAAGCAACTTTAGGTTTTAGTATATTCTATCTGAGGTAATGCAAAAGAAAGAGAATGCGGAGCCACACATAAATTATATTTAAAGGCAGAAAATATAACAAGGGGGTGTGTGATGAGACGTTTCAAGAGAATAGCTTGCTTTGTATTTGCCTGTTGCACGCTGTGTGCTGCTCTGTTGGGAATGGTTAGTGCAGATTTGCAAAATGCGTACGAGAAAGTTTTGATAGAAAACGAGCTTAAGCGCACACCAGTACTCTCGATACCTGTAGAGAGTGGAAGCTGCCGCTACCGAATACTGCTGTACTGTGATGCTTTGAGCGGGAAGATACCTCAAAAAACTACGAGAGAGGAAAAATATCTTTCAATTGAAAAGTATAAATTTTCATGTTGGGCAGGGGAGCTTGAGCTTGAAATTCAGAGGGACAAAGAGAATACGGTGTATTTTCTTCGCTCCAAACTTCAAGATCGTGCAACTATCATTTTAGAGGCTGATGGAAGTACTGGTTATGTGAGGGAGATAAGTTATGGAGATACCTCGCTACCTCAGGTAGAAACGCTAAGGAGTGCTGAATATTCTCCGCTTTCAAGTTTGTATATAGATAGTGAAGATGTTCATATCAAGCTGGGAAGAGCGGATAATATCAGAGATTGCGGCAAAAGTGTATTTATCTGCCGCAGTATGAGCCGGGGGTATAGCATTACAGTGCAAAACGGAAAGATATATGCAGCGAAAGCGTTTGCAGGAGATGAAGGCTTTGAAACTGTGCTCTATGGTGCGCTATGCTCGAGTGATCTTGTGAATTGGGATGTTGAGTACAAGGGGATGAAGGCTGTTAACTTTGACGCATCGGGTGAATATCATATTCTGAGCGATGGAGTATATATGGAGAAGCCGGAAGATTATATGCCACATCCATATAGTGAGCAAAGGTATATATATAAGTCTCCGGCAGCATGGCTGTTGCGCTCTGCAAGTGAAGAAGATTCTGGGGCGTTTTTTGATATTATTTCAGCAAGTATGCTCTACTCAACTGCAGATTTCATTAAGCAGTACGGTTTTATGCCCACTCTGCCAGAATCTCAGCGCCTTAGAGAAGCATATGGAATAGGCGCAGTTTTTTACGACACTAGGTTTAATGCGGATACCGCTTCAGCTTTAATTTATGCGAAAAATAAATTTGAAGATAATGATCTTGATAGTGCGCTGAGAATGCTGATGAACGTATATAAGAGCCTGTGGGAGAAGTTTGCATTTGAAAGAGGTGGGTGGAGCTTTATGCCAGACTATGTTTCCGGGGATAGGACGGTAGCATCTGGTGCCTGCTCACTCAATCATTTCCTACAGTCTGCGGAGATGTTGTATAGAGGGGGAGCGGCTCTTAAAAATAGCCAATACAAGGAGCTTGCCCTCGAAATTTTTGGTATTATAGATGCAAGTGCGGAAAGTTGGATACGTGAGAACGGGGATTTGTTCTATGAGATTTGCGCGGATGGGACATTTAGAGGGGACGACTATGTTTCTGTTACGTATAACAACCTTGTTTCGGCGATAAATCTGTTCGATGAGTACTCGCTTAAATATGAAGGAATTGAAAAACTGCTTGCCATAAAGGAAAATTGGCTCCGAAATAATGGATATGAGAGCCTGATATCCTGATATTGGGTTAACCATTGAACACTGCGGGAAGAATTCATAAAATTATAAAAAGCTGTTGACATCAGTAAATCAGACTGATATAATAATCTGGCAAAAGAAAGTGGGCAGCCGTATGCCTCACCCCCAGCTTTGCAAAGGGGTAAATACAGCGTAAGCCGCAGTGCGGCGTTTTATGTGTGTATTCAGGCAGACGGGGTTCCGTCTGCTTTTGTTTTGAAAAGGATGTTTCAGGTATATACTGGAGGTGTTTTAGCATTAGCAACTTAAATCATCAAATCAACGAAGAGATACGCGATAAAGAAGTGCGTCTGATAGGCGAGGATGGGGAGCAGCTTGGTATTGTCCCGATAAAAGATGCCCTTGAGGTGGCAGAGGAAAAAAATCTCGATCTTGTAAAGATAGCACCAAAGGCTCAGCCGCCGGTCTGTCGTATTATGGACTATGGAAAGTTCCGCTTTGAACAGGCGAAAAAGGAAAAGGAAGCCCGCCGTAATCAAAAAGTTGTGGAGGTTAAAGAAGTGCGCATGTCCCCGGGGATAGATACGCACGACTTTGAAACAAAGCAGCGTAGCGCCCAGAAGTTTCTGACGGATGGGAACAAGGTTAAGGCAACGGTGCGCTTTAGAGGGCGTGCGATGGCGCATACGTATATCGGAGAAGAGCTGCTCATTCGTTTTTCAGAAGGTTTGAGTGATGTTGCTACTGTTGAAAAGGCGCCTAAGCTAGAAGGGCGCAGCACGTCCATATATCTTGCACCCAAAGCGATAAAGCCCGAAGGGAAATAACTCGTAAAGGAGACAATAG
>CALXAZ010000198.1 GCA_944386395.1 uncultured Clostridia bacterium | reverse complement strand
GGTTTTTTCACATGCTAAGGAGATTGCGGATATGGGACTTGCTGTGCCGCAAATAACACAGGTTTTTATAAAGCTTAGGGAAATGGGGCTGAAGGTGGACACATCTGTATATACCATAGATCAAGCTGTTGACAAAATCAGGGCACTCAGGGCATCCAGAAACAGGTGAGCTGAGAGATAGGCAGAAAGGCGCGTGGCATAGATGCTGAAAGATGTAACACTTGGGCAGTATTTTCCTGGAAAAACTGCGGTACATCGCATGGACCCTAGAATGAAAATATTGCTGACCATTGGATATATAGTAGTTCTTTTCATGGCAGAAGGGGTATTGTCATATGTTTTGATGGCAGGTTGGCTTGCCCTTGCAATTGGAATATCAAGAATAAAGCCAAAGGTTATCCTGAAGAGTGTAAAGCCCTTGATCTTCATAATTGCCATAACTGGTATATTGAATATGTTTTACACTCCGGGGCGGGAGCTTGTTACGTTTTGGATATTCAGGATAACATATGAAGGCATATATACGGCAATTTTTATGATTGTGCGCATTGTAATGCTTGTAACAGGTACGTTCCTTCTGACATATACAACATCGCCGATACTTCTTACAGATGGAATAGAGAATCTTATGAATCCATTAAAGAAAATTCATTTGCCGGTACATGAGCTGGCGATGATGATGACAATAGCTCTAAGATTTATTCCAACCCTTATTGAAGAAGCAGATAAGATAATGTCTGCGCAAAAGGCGCGTGGTGCAGATTTTGAGAGTGGAAATCTTTTCAACCGGGCAAAGGCACTTGTTCCATTGCTGGTGCCTCTATTCATAAGCGCTTTCAGGCGGGCAGATGAGCTTGCTGTAGCAATGGAATGCCGCTGCTATCACGGAGGAGAGGGTAGGACAAGAATGAGACAGCTCAAATATGGCAAGGTGGATGCGGCAGCGCTTGCCATTTCGGCTGCGATGTGGACTGGGGTAATAATTTTGGGGATATTCGGATTGTGAGAAATATAGCGTTGAAATTTGCATACGATGGGACAAATTATCATGGATGGCAGGCGCAGAAAAATGCTGTTACAGTGTCGCAGACGATGCAGGAGGCACTTTCGGGTATAGTTGGGCATGGTGTGAGGCTGACGGGCTGTGGACGGACAGACGCCGGAGTCCATGCAAAGCAGTATGTTGCAAATTTTTATACTGATTCGTCAATACCGCTGGAAAGATTGCCTTTGGCAGTAAATACAAAGCTACCGGGGGATATATCAGTTTATACGGCAGCGGAGGTGGATAATGGATTCCATGCGGTATTTTCTTCAAGACAGAAGGAATATACATACTGTATATACCCTTCGCGTATCCCTGATCCTTTTTGCACTAACCGGGCATATTTTTATCCGCGAAAGCTAGATGTGGATGTTATGCGTGCAGCAGCAGATGAGCTAATCGGGGAGCATGACTTTGCTGCGATGAGAAGCGTGGGCTCAAATGTAAAAACAACGGTGCGGCGGGTATATTATTGTGATGTCTGCCAGAAAGGCGATCTGGTGCTTATCCGTATAGCAGCAAATGGTTTTCTGTATAACATGGCAAGGGCTATTGCAGGGACGTTAATATATGTGTCAGAAGGAAAGATATCCCCGGAGGAGATACCGCATATTTTGAGAAATAAAGAGCGTAGATATGCAGGACCAACGCTGCCGGCGTGTGGGTTATATATGACAGGAATATGGTATGATTGCCTTCCGGGGTTTGCAGAGGGGACGCGAAAGGCGTACTTATGACGAGAGGAGACTGCGGATTTGAGAAACGGCAAATTGATACGTGCAGTTATAGGATATGTGCTGCTTTCAGCACTCGTTGTAACTGCGGTTTTTCTTGTTGCAAATAGAGATAAAATAACGTCCGATGTTATCCGTAACGCAATTAATGCCGTCCTTTCTGGAGGAGTGCCCCATGCGGAAGAGTTGAATTTTTCTGCTGATTTTACGAATAGTTTTGCTCTTTATGAGGATGGAATAGCAGTGCTGTCCTCTTCAGGTATTGAGCTTATTGATAATAGTAACATTGTCAGGATGTCACACGCAATCAATATGTCAAAGCCGGTGATGAAAGTTTCAGGTGAAAATCTGATTGCCTACGACGTGGGTATGCAAAATATACTCTGTATATCAGGATATACCTTGAAGCAGAGTCTTACATATCCGGCAGAAATAATATCTGCAGATATCAACAGCAGCGGATGGTATGTAGTTCTTGCCGATGAGAGTGGCAGCAAAGCCACAGCTGCCGTATTTGATTCAGATGGGAAAGAGATATATAAGTGGTATTCTTCTGAGCGATACATAACTTCGGCTGCCATAGCCGATGACAATACACGTATGGTACTTGGAGGATTGGGTAGTACAGGAGCCTCTATTTCGGCGACAGTGATGCTTATGCGTTTTGATGAAGAGATGCCATATGCCACTTATGATTGCGGAGATACGGTTATTCTTGATATGAGATGGATTTCAAGTGACACAATAGCAGTTTTGACGGAGGATAGCATATTAATGCTTGACGGATCGGGAAACTTGAGGGGAAGATATGATTTTTCAGGCTCTTACTTAAACGAATATAGCTTTGAAAGCAGCGAGATGATAGCGCTAAGGGTTGCAGATAGCAACATTGGAGAAAATTCTGTGCTGGTAACACTTGATACGGAGGGAGAGCTTTTAGGGTCGCTTGCTGTAAGCGATGTGCTGGATATTTCCTGTGGTGGGGAATTTGTTGGCGTTTTGACAAACGACAGTATAGTGGTGTATAATAATATACTAAAGGAGCAGTCTACAACCGATGCAGAGGAAGGGAGTAAGAAAATTCTGATTGCAGATGGAGGAAACGGATATGTACTTACCTCATCGGCTGCTTACTACTTTATCGGTTGACAGAGGAAAAATATGCTTTACTTACTTTTGGATATAATCATAGTGGCGGTGCTTATTTTCTCTGTTTTAAGAGGGCATAGGAGAGGATTTATAATGACTATATCTTCTTTTGTGATAATTATTGCCGCATTTATCGGTGCCGGTCTTTTGGCAAAGGCGTTTTCGCCGGCAGTGTCCACTTGGATTGAGCCACACATCACCGAAAGGGTTACAATTTCGTTAGATCATACGAGTGGTGAAGAGACTCAGGAAGATCTAAGCCTTTCAGTGTTCGGAATATCACTAGAAGGGGCGAAGAAATTTGGAGAGAAGCTTGGGCAGAGCGTTGACGATGTTATGGATTCTGCCGTATCCGGTGCAGCAAAGTCTTTTTCTGGGGTGATTGCATATTCAGCCGTTTCAATAGCGGCATTTATCCTGCTGGTTCTCCTTTTAAATATCGTTTTTCGAGCCGCGGATCTTGTGTCAAGGTTGCCCGGTTTAAATCTGATAAATAGGGCTTTGGGAATTGCTGCGGGTGCAGCTACAGGTATG
>CALXAZ010000197.1 GCA_944386395.1 uncultured Clostridia bacterium | reverse complement strand
TATGATCCCCTCCAAATCCTTGACTTTGGATATTTTTCTATAGAGATAGATCATTGCACTTGTAAGAAGTGTGAGCACTACTGCCATTGCTGCGGCAAAAGGCCAGTTATGTGCCTTCATAAGCTGTTCCTGGATAACGTTTCCGACAAGGACGACTTTATTCCCGCCGAGTATGTCTGCAATAAAGAACAGCCCCATAGACGGAATAAATGAAAGAATAACCCCCGACAGAAGCCCGGGTAAGGTTAGCTTTAACGAAACTGTAAAGAAAGCTTTTACAGGACCCGCGCCGAGATCACGCGCCGCTTCAACAAGGCTCCAGTCCAACTTTTCAGCGCTAGAATATACAGAAAAGATCATAAACGGCAATAATGCATATACCATGCCGACTACGACCGCCGGATAGGTATACAGAAGCTTCAGAGGTTCTTCTGTTATACCCAACTTCATAAGGAAGCTATCCAATACTCCGTTGCTGCGAAAAATAATGATCCAGCCATAAAGACGGATAAGAGAACTGGTCCAGAAAGGAATCATCAACAGCATCATTATCCTGCTTTTCCACTTTGCTGTGAGCTTAGCCATAAAATATCCAAAAGGATATCCAACGGCTATGATTATAAACGTACTTATTATTGCAAGTTTGAAAGATTCAACAAACGTGTTTAGGTATACCGGTTCAAGTATGTTCTGATAATTTTCTGTCGTAAAGTTGTATACCACACCCCATGTTTCTGCCTGTTCCAGAAAGCTTAACAGGAACATATATATCAATGGTCCGGCAACAAACATAATGGTAAAGATATACAGTGGCATTACCATTAAAAAATCCCAGCTGAGTCTTTTTTTCTTTTTCATTTAGGTGCCCCCTATGCTTCTACTGCCACTGCATGCTCAGGCAGCCAGATTGCAGAAACTTTGTCACCGGGAGCAAGAGCAGAATCTATACCATAGCGGCTTGCAACTATTTCATTCCCGTCTGCTAAAGTGACCGATATCCTGAGCAGTCCTCCTGCAAAGCTTTTTTCTTTGACAGTTCCTTGTAAACCATTTCCGTCACCTGTAGTCAGCTCTATATGTTCGCTACGCACTGCGAGCGTTACATTTTCCCCGGGAGTAAATATGTTATGGCGGGAAAGAACAGGACATCTACCGCTAGGAGTGTTCACAATTGCCGTTTCTCCAGAGCTTTCCACTGTTCCCGAAATTATGTTTGCCGTTCCAACAAAACGTGCAACATATGCAGTTTTTGGAGAGTCGTATACCTCTGCCGGCGTACCAATCTGCTCAAATTTCCCATTTCGCATAACAGCGATCCTGTCTGACATATTAAGAGCTTCTTCTTGATCATGAGTTATGTATATAAATGTTATGCCAAGCTTTTTTTGCAGCCTTTTAAGTTCTATCTGCATTTGCCTTCTAAGCTGGAGATCAAGTGCTCCGAGGGGCTCGTCCAGAAGAAGCACTCTTGGCTCATTTACAATAGCTCGTGCAATGGCGACACGTTGACGCTGCCCACCAGAGAGCTCAGACGGCATACGTTTTTCATAGCCCTGTAACTGGACAAGCTCGAGTATTTCTTTAACTTTCTTTCTTATCATATCTTTTGGTTGCCTGCGTATTTTCAAACTGTATCCAATGTTGGTCTCAACATTCATATGCGGGAAAAGCGCATAATTTTGAAAAACTGTGTTGACGTCTCTCTTATTTGGGGCGATGTCAGTAACATCTACCCCTTCAAGTATAACTTTGCCACTATCCGGTTCTTCAAGCCCCGCAATTATCCTGAGGGTTGTTGTTTTTCCGCATCCGGATGAACCAAGAAGGGTAATAAACTCCCCTGTATTGACAGTAAGATCAATATCGTTAAGCACGCAGACATCCCCAAATGTTTTTTTGATATTTAAGAGTTGCAGAATTGTGCTATTTTCCATATTTAAATCACATTCTTTCCCACTAAATCCCTTATCCGCGCTGTCGGGTAAGAGCAATCTATACTAAAACAGTAGGTTTAATCCAGATTATACATCGGCAGGTATATAATGTCAAGCATTAAAGCTGAGTTGTAAATAAAGCACATCACTAACGGCAACAAAATAATCTAAATTTTCATTTCGACGTGCTTTGCGTAAAATATTATGTTATAATAATTTTGGGATAGATGATTATAGGTTTGTGCTTGGGGTTATAAAAAGTTATCAGACTGTGCCGCAATGCGGCAGATATAAATGGAGAAACATAATGAACGCTATTTTTCTGCTGAAAAGCAAGAATTCTTTAGATTATTTATATGATGACAACACACTTCGGCAGGGTCTTGAAAAAATGAGGGTACACGGATATACTGCCATACCGGTGATAACACGGGACGGAAGCTATGCTGGTTGTATTAATGAAGGTGATTTTCTCTGGCATATTCTTTCGACAGGAAACGGAGATATAAAAGCGCTTGAAAGTGTTAGAGTACGTGACATACTCAGGAAAAACTGGAATCCTGCCGTGAGGGTTGATGTAGAAATGGATGAACTGCTTGAAAGAGCAATGAATCAGAATTTTGTGCCTGTAGTAGATGACAGAAATTCATTTATTGGTATAATCACGCGGAAGTCTATCATATGGTATTTCACGGCAAAACAGAAAGATGATGAAGTTGAAACTCAGTATTTCCTCGATTCCTTTGTAAAATGAACAAATAACATAAAATAATCAAAAATCTACATTAAAGAGAGGCAAAAGGAACGTATTGTTCCCTTGCCTCTTTTTATTTGAAATAGATATCAGATTTACTTTAGAACCTTTATTGCATCGGTTATGGATTTTTCATATGCCAGCATGCCGTATTTATCTACGTCATTTTTGTCTTTTGCCTCGTGAGTAAGACATCCGGCACCGCCTATGCAGCCACCAATGCAAGCCATACCTTCGATAAAATTTCCGGGAAGCACGCCCTTAGACGCCCTAAGAAGGGCGGCGCGACAGGCTTCAATTCCATCACATGAAATAGGTTTAAAGTCAAAATCAATGTTCTGCTCTTTAAGAGATTGCCGCACTGCGTCAGCAAGTCCACCGCTTCTGGCAAAAATACGTCCATAATATGAGGCATTATCAAGAACGTCCTCTTCAAGTGTAGATATTTCGATATCCCGACTGTCAAGTAGCGCTTGCAACTCCTCAAAAGTAAGTACACTGTCTACATAAGGACGTACTTTTTCTCTCTGAAATTCCATCTTTTTTGCGGTACACGGTCCAATAAATACAATTTTGGAATTGGTATCAGTCTCTTTTATGTATTTTGCGATGGTTCCCATTGGTGAAAGGTTATGAGATACCTTGTCGAGAAGGTCGGGGAACTGCTTTTCGATATAGTTTACAAATGCAGGGCAGCATGAACTTGTGAGGAAACCTTTTTCTGCAAGTTCGGCACCTTCGGCATATGCGACCATATCTGCGCCAAGAGCCACTTCTATAACACTGTGGAATCCAAGTGCTTTAATGCCGCTTATTACCTGACCAAGCTTTGCGTAGCTGAACTGGCTGGAAATCGATGGTGCTACTATTGCATATACATGGTATTTTGAATTATTTTCGCTGTCCTTCAGCATATCAATGACATCGAGAATAAATGATTTGTCAGTGATGGCGCCAAATGGACACTGATATACACAAGCTCCGCAGGCAATACATTTTGATTCATCGATTTTTGCAGCTTTGTTTTCACCAGTGCTTATTGCTTTAACCTTACATGCGCGTTCGCAGGGGCGCATACGGTTGTTAATCGCACTATATGGGCACACGCTCGCACACTTGCCGCACTCTATACACTTTTCCTTGTCGATATGCGCCTTCTGGTTACGGTCAAAGGTTATGGCTCCGCGTGGACAGACCTCCTCGCACCTGTGGGCAATGCACCCGCGGCAGGACTCAGTAACTTCGTAGCCACCCATTGGGCATTCATCGCATGCAATATCGATAACCTCTATGACATTTTTGTTACTTTTGTCGCCGCCAATAGCAAGCTTTATTCTCTCAGAGACTATGGCCCTTTCCTTATATATACAGCAGCGCATTGTAGCTTCCGGTCCCGGAACAATTGCTTTTGTTATGTCGTTCCAGCTCTCTGCCAGTGTTCCATCAAATGCGTGGCGAGCCACTTCGCGTAGGACTTTATATTTCAGGAGCTGTACCTTGGTATCAAATTTTCTCATAAACGGTACCTCAAATCGGGTTGAATTTGCTTTTTAAAAATAACTGACCTTTATCCTTTTGCCCATCTTTTTCAAGCACTCGGTTAGCTCGTCTACAAGCCGCATCTTTATGCTGAAATTTATGGGAAGATTTGGGTTTTGATGTGCTGGGTTGACCGCTCTTCCAACATAGAAATTTATATCGGTAGCTTCTTCAAACAAGAGTCTTGATATAAGTGAAGCTCCATCCTTTTTATAGCTCCATTCCTTATATTTTTCGTTATCGGAAAGATAGCTCTGGGCATAGGAAAGAACACGATTTATTGTAATAACGCCCTCTGTTACAAGGTCAACTCCGCTTATTTTTGCAATCGGAGGAATATCTGGATCAACATATGTTAGATCTGACTCGACTGTTTTACCAAGAAATTCCGCGGCCAGACATGACGTGGTGCCTCCACAAACTATATGCTTGCCCTCTTTCGAAAAGAAAAGAGACATCATTTTGGGAACATCTGCTGGATTGGCAGGGGGACCTATCATTAGGTTCATAGGAACTCTGCTGCGTATCTTTACAACACATACTGTTGTGTCATCACCAGGCTCGTATCCATACAGCCTGTTACACTCGTCAAGAAGTATTGTAGCAAGTGTTTTTGCTGTAAAATCATTCTGGTACATCATTTCCATAAAGCTGATGATGCTGTCTCTCTGCCATCCATAATTAAGTATTTTTCCGACACCTGCATGTATTGCCCCATCGCTCATCATTACAAAGGCGTCATGTTCACGAAGCTTGACCTTTGATCGGTAGATAGTCTTTCCACCGATTTCCATTACGGTTTCGGGAAAAACAAAGTTTTTGCCATCACGTAGCAGAAATACATGAGGGTTATCAAACTGGATTATTTCTGCTTCAGTGTTGTTTGTGACGCGGATTATTGTGAAAGTTGAGTAAGCAATTCCACGCACTTCACATACTGGCAGGGTGTCAGCTATTGTGGCAACACAGTCTTCGATGGACATGGAATTTGCCATCATCGTAGATATTATCTTTGAAGTAAGAGTGGAAAGGATGTTAGCCTTGACCCCACTACCGAGTCCATCGGCAAGCACAATTATCTGTGCGCTATCACCCTGATCGACCACTTCTACCATGTCGCCACAGAGCTGTTCGCCAAATTTGTTGAGGCTATTATAGCCTATATCTGTACACAGATTATTCATTGCCTAGCGACTCCTTCAGCTTTGTCAGTGCTATCTTCGTCTCTGCAGTAGTTTCTCCAAGCAGTGAGGCTATCTCTTGAACTACCCGCATCTGCTTTTCGATAACCTTATCGGTTACTTCTATGGTTTTACGGCCTATATCGTCTTTGCGTTCACGTTCTTTTTCTT
>CALXAZ010000196.1 GCA_944386395.1 uncultured Clostridia bacterium | reverse complement strand
GAAGCTGCCCTTCATGCGCATCTCTGGCAAAAATATATGCGCTGCGAATTTTCTCCTCATCCAGACCTGGATTAAGAGCTTTCAGCTTTTCTAACATTTTTTCAAAAAGTTCATCCATAATCTGTCTCTCCGTTCAGTTCCGGCAGATATACTCCTTTAACCGTAACATCAACTGTGCGTCATTCAGATTAACCGTAGCATCCTTTTTCAAGGTAATTGCTATCACATGGTCATCTATATAATAGCTCAGCCGCTGTTTTTCCGCGAGCACGTCTATACACACTAGAAGCTTAGCATAACCCTCAGGAATATGCTCCTCCCGGCATATTCGCCGGCACAATGAACCTATATATGATACAAGTCTTCTATCCTTGTCACAATTTCTCCTTATATGCCGCAACACTGCAATAAATTCCTTTTTCCCTGGAATGATCTCCTCTGCCTGCTCCTTTGTAAGCACTTCACCATTCTTGAGCTTCCGGAAAAGCTCAATCTCTCTCTGGTATGGTACTACCACATTGTCATAACCCGGACGAATATCTTGCAGAACAAGCTTAACCGTCTTTTGGTTTCTGTGTTCATCAATTTCTGCCCTGCACAGAAGATCTCCCCTGTCTCCTTCGCATATATCAAGATTTCTCACATCCATCCCAAAGAAAAATGCAGCGCATTTATACCCATCTTTTTCTACTTCCATCCTCGCACTGCGCCCCCATCCCATTGGGACAATATTGTTTATGCGTACGTCTCTTATCAAAAATCTCGGCGGCTCATTCTTCGAACCATATGGCTCCATTATCTCGAGTCCTTCAAGCGTCGACACAGTAATATCCTCAAGCTTTACCTCTACATCTGCTAAAACATGCGCAGATCCAAAGTCCTTCGAGCACTCGTTTATCGACTGTCGAAAAGCCTCTATATTCTCTTCCTTTATTGTAAATCCTGCGGCAAATTTATGCCCTCCCCAGCTCTCAAACAGCTCACTATTTTTCTGCATTGCCTCAAAAATATCTGTCCCAAAAAAGCTTCTGGCAGACCCTTTTCCAACACCATTCTCAACGCATATCAAAAATACTGGACAGGCATACCGCTCAGATAGGCGGGAAGCTACTATACCTATCACTCCTTGATGCCACATGCTATTGGACAAAACAAGTACCTTGGGATGTTTTATTCCATTCTCATGCAGATATTCCTCCGCAATCGTTATTGCATCTTCATATATCTCATTTTCTGTCCTTTGCCGCTGACGGTTAAGTTCACATAGCCGCTGAGTAAGCTGCTGTGCCTGTCTGTGATCCTCTGTAAGAAAAAGCCTCACCGCATCCTCTGCGCTGCCCATCCTGCCTGCGGCATTTATACGCGGGCTGACTGAAAAGCCTATAATCCCCGAATTTACAAACCCTTCTCCTGGAGTGGATTCCTTTATTATAGTCCGCAAACCGATCCTATATCCCTTATTCATCTCCTCCAAACCACGGGCAACCCATGCGCGATTAAGCCCTATAAGCGGCATTACATCCGCTATTGTCCCTAACGCAACCAGATCAGAATACATTTTTAACAGCTTTTCGTAATTATCTAACCCCTCTGTGCAGAGAGCCACACAAAAAGCCACTCCTACTCCAGCCATCTGTTTAAAATAATAAGGGCAATCCTCCCTGTACGGATTTATCACTGCCACAGCATTCGGAAGCTCGCTACGGCACTCATGATGATCTGTTATAACTATATCGATTCCCTGTTTAGCGGCATAGTCCACTTCATTTGCAGCAGTGACACCAAGATCAACCGTTATAATGAGTGTCACTCCTCTACTTTTTAATGTATCTATTGCGTTCAGGTTTATCCCATATCCTTCATCCCGCTCAGGTATGTAATAGCTACAATCTGCGCCTTTACTTCTTAACCAGCTAACCATCAGGCACACCGATGATATGCCATCTACATCATAGTCTCCAAACACAGCTATTTTTTCCTTGTTGCATAGTGCGCGTTTTATACGCTCCACGCCCTTTCCCATATCTGCCATTATAGACGGATCTCCAATAAGCCCAGTATCAACAGAGAGAAATGCCCCTGCTTCTTCTGGTGTCCGTATACCCCTTGCTGCCAGAACCTTTGCTGCCATATCCGGTATCCCAGCAGCACATAGCTCTGCCACAGCATTATCATCATTTTCTCTGAGTATCCAGTTTTTGGGCTTCATTCTCTTTCCTTCTTCCGTCCATATAATCAAAAAGCTCTCACTTCTCTCCATTTATTTAAATAATATATCTCTTTGTAGACCTAAGAGTGAGTACCGGTATATGAGGTGTGCTGAAAAGCCTCAGGGTCCAACCAGAATTTCCTATACCCCTGCTTGTAAGCATGTGGCTGTTACCGATAGCATACATTCCATTTGTATATTTAGGAAAAAGTTTCTTTCCCGGTCCCACAAGTCCATCTGTGCCTGGAAACCTGATCAATCCACCGTGTGCATGTCCAGAAAAAATTATCGGCAACCCCTGCTCTGCAAGCTCCTCAAATCTGTCATATCTATGGCAGAGGGTAATAAGAAACCCTCCCTTGCTCTTAGCCTTTTTAACAGTCGCTTCAAGCGGATGAATATCAGGAGAAAGCAGATCATCGATTCCTAATATAGTTATTTTATCATCTCCACGGACAATTTCTGCCGTACTATCAACAAGCACCTCAATGCCTGATTGCTGCAATATACCTTTCAACTGGTCAAATTTGTTCAAACCATAATCATGATTCCCCGGCACAAAATAAGTTGGCGCAACCTGGGGAAATGCTTTTGCAATCCTTTTTATTTTCCTTTCATCAATATGCTTATCAATGAAATCCCCAGTAATAACTATGATGTCTGGAGCAATATCCTGTAAAAGCTCCTTAACCTGAGAATTTTCTTTACCAAACTCTGCCGCATGTAAATCGGATATATGCGCTATTCGAAAGTTATTAAACTCAATAGGCCAATCATTTAGCTCAAGAGTGTAGTTTTCAACCTTTATAACAAAATTTGAATAATATATCGCAAAGAAAAGTGCCATCGCAAATAGACAAAAAAGTATTCCTAATATAACCATCCTTTTTCCTTTTCAAATTTACTTTTTTACTCTCACATATATGTGCTTTATGTTTGGTACATTGGTCGCTCTTGCATCCACTTCAAAAACATCAATAGCTTTTACAAGCGGTGTCAAACTACGGTAACCATAGTTACGGGGATCAAAATCAGGCTGTTTTTTGATTACCAAATTTCCAAGCTCTCCCAAGAAAGCCCATCCGTCTTCATCTCCAATATCTGAAATAGAAGTTGAAATGAGTTTAATGACATTCTTAGGTATTTTCTTAGTGGACGGATGCTTTTTGCTCGTCTCAACTGTTGCCGTGTGTTCGTCCACAACAGCTTTTTTCCCTGTCAGAACCTCAATGTATATAAACTTATCACATGCAACAATAAAGGGACTTGGAGTTTTTTTCTCGCCAAAGCCTAATACCTTAATCCCGGATTCTCTGAGCCGTAGCGCAAGCCTGGTGAAATCTGAATCGGAGGAAACTATACAAAATCCATCTACTTTTTCACCATAAAGAATGTCCATAGCATCAATAATCATAGCAGAATCAGTGGAATTTTTTCCGGTAGTATATCCAAAATGTTGTACTGGTGTTATAGCATTTTCAAGAAGCTCTGATTTCCAGCCAGAAAGCTCACTTTTAGTAAAATCTCCGTATATACGTTTTATTGTTGGAGTACCATATATGGCAATTTCCTCCATTATTGCCTTAATGCTTTTTCGCGGTATATTATCAGCGTCTATCAAAACCGCAAGACGCAAATCTGTAAGCTGCTGCATAAAACTCTCCCGTAAGCGAAACATCGATATTGAAAAAATAATTTCTTATTTTATTGTTATTCTTATTTAAGTATAACACAAATCATTCTAATATCAAAGTAGCTATAAATAAAAAGCTTAATTGTTTGCAAATTGCGCAAAAAATAAATTAAAAAAACCATTTTTATAAAATGCTTTTTTAGCAATATTAAAAAAAATCCGAACTTAGAAAACTAAGCTCGGATTTTTTAATGGTGGGCCCTCGGGGACTCGAACCCAGGACCGTCCGGTTATGAGCCGGATGCTCTAACCAACTGAGCTAAGGGCCCGCATTTTCTCAAATAATGCCGCCGCAATTTAATTGCAGCGGCATTAAGTGGCTCCCCCTGTTGGACTCGAACCAACGACCCTGCGGTTAACAGCCGCATGCTCTACCGACTGAGCTAAGGAGGAATATCAAAAGGGCCCGGCCTG
>CALXAZ010000195.1 GCA_944386395.1 uncultured Clostridia bacterium | reverse complement strand
AGAGCTGACCGACACGCTGCGGAAGAATTGCACCATTGACTGGCAAAAGAAAGAGAGCGCCCGTGCCGGTATGCGCCGCCTGGTAAAGCGGCTGCTGAAAAAGCACAAGTACCCTCCTGAGGGCATGGATGACGCCGTACAGACAGTCATGGCCCAATGCGAGATGTGGACAACATACAACTGGGAATGCGCATGAAAATAATGGAGGCTGCCGCTGAGTGCCTCCATTGTTCTATTTTAAACTAGATTTAGTACAGACTCTATTTAAGATCAGTGCTTTGTGAACTATGCAATATGTTCCATGGCAGTACGATACATGCCATCACCTCTAAAAAGTGCTGTGTTTAGCATAGCAGGTTTTTACAGAAAACAAACGAGTTTATGGAGAGCTCAAACATTTTTTCAAATGAGTTTGAGGGAGAAAGCAATACAACGACCTTCATTGTCTATGCCAAGTAGACAAATTAACAAGCTATTTGATTGCAATTAGCAATCAAATAGCATATAATAAGAGCAGGAGGCGATAGACATGGCGAGAACATCCAATATTTTTGCGAGAGTGGAACCGGACCTGAAGGAACAGGCGGAGCAGGTGCTGTCCCAGTTGGGGATACCTATGTCCAATGCGGTGAGCATGTTTCTCCATCAGGTGGTTTTGCAGCGAGGCATACCCTTTGAAATGAAGCTGCCGAATAGTGCACCTCTCAACTACCAGGATTTGAGCAAGGAGCAGTTCGACGCAGAGATACAGAAGGGGATGGACTCCCTTGATTCCGGAAAGGGATACTCAGCCGAGAGTATTGCAGCCGAAATGCGCCGGGACTTCGGCGTATGAGCTGGAGGATAATATACTCCCCGGAAGCGCATCAGGACCTGCGGGACATATACGGCTATATTGCCTTCTCCCTTCTGGAGCCAGAAACTGCCCGCAGCCAGACCCGGAGAATCATGGAGGAGATTGACTCCCTGGATAATTTCCCCATGCGCTATCGGACTTATCCCGGAGAGCCGTGGTGCTCGGCAGGACTGAGGTACTTCAATGTGGGCAACTATCTTGTTTTCTACCTGCCAAAGGAGGAGAACCATACGGTATCGGTCATCCGCATAATGTACGGCGGCAGAGACCTGGACAAGCAACTGTGAATGGAAAACAATAACACATAGCAAGCATAAAGAGAGCCGGGATGTTCCCGACTCTCTTTTTGTATTTTATCTGTTCTCTCTGCTTATCTCGGCCCAACCAAAATCCCCATAAATATTGCGCCCTTTTTATTTGAAAGTTTTCAATAGCCAATATACAGCAAAGCCCGGTCAGAAAAGGCTTACTTTCTGGTAGGCCGGAAGTATCGTATCAGTTAGACTCTCAGCTCTCACTTTTTATGCCCTAAAATGTGGTTGAGATATGCTCTGGCTGGGTAGTGGTTGCATCGTACATCTCTCATGTGTTTTTCTGCTCTTAAGTACAGTGAAGCACAGGCCTTTTGCAGATAGAATATATCTTTATTTTAGGGACTATGTGGACGCAGTTGATATTGATATTATTCCAAGGTTGGTATAAAATGTATGCAAATATGCGCTGCTTGTGGCAACTATCCAATAGGTTCTGCCATATGCAGAATCTCTTTGCGCCTATGTGGGGAGTTACTATGGACTATATGACGATTTCCGAAGCTTCAATAAAGTGGAATCTGTCTTCAAGACGGATTTCCAAACTATGTAATGAAGGGCGCATCCCGGGTGCTGAACGAACTGGTTATTGCTGGTTGCTTCCCAAAGATGCTATGAAGCCAGCTGATGCCCGAATAAAAAGTGGTAAGTATAAAAGATGAGCTACAAAAAAGTGCCTGCCTTAATATCAGAAGAGAGTTTCGTTTTAAATAGAGTAAAAAATATATTATAACCTGGCGATTAGAGCATTTGAGGTGTTTTTAATGGCTGAGATGATTTTTTTACAGTGTGACAATGGTTCTAAGGCTGCCTGCGCTGCATGTCCCAAGTGTGGGCGGATAAGCTTTCAGATTTTAAAAGACCCATATACTGGTGACTCAGTTGCGTTGCTGGACAAAGAACTCACATGCCCGGTATGTGGGTCTACTTATTGTGCCTGTAGCACCGCTCAGACCAGGGATTGGAGTGCAGCATTTGGTCGTTATAATCTCAACGGAAACGCCTACAACTCTGCTGCTAAGGATAACTATATCCGCCAACAAGAGCTGAATAGAACGAACCAGCAAGCAAAAATGATTCCAATTGCTCGATGGAAGGATCGGTTTGCACTCTCAACACTGAAGCGGGGAGAAGCCTATGTTCGCAAGGGTGTTGTTGAAGATCTTGTCAAATTACCTGGGGCTTTTACTGCGAAAGTTCAAGGCAAAGACACTTACGAAGTGATAATTAAGCTAAAAGATAATGATATTGTCTCAATGGAGTGTACATGCCCTCTTGGTAAAGCTGGTGATATAAGTCAACCCACAAAAATGATGATGCCAATAACTGTCGGGATACAATTATCCCGCTGGTTATAGAAAGAGAGTGAATACCCCACGAAAATTTGAATACCCCAAAGCTGTGAATCAATGAACTAGAAATGAAAATGAATACCCCTGTTTGGCGCGGTCTGGCTCAAACAGGGGTATTCAATTCTATCAAAATTTGCATGATTTCACACGTCGCCGCGGACGCCATATCGTTCGCGGCGATTTTTACATATTGGGACATGGGGGCGCAGGATAATGGATATAAAGGAATATATGCAACGGGTATACACGCTGGAAAAGAATAGTTTTGAGCAGAAGGCTCTAATTAGCCAGATAAAGGAGCAACTTGAGCAAGCTAAGCATCCTAAATTTTATAGCCAAAAAGAGGTAACACCACCTTCAAATGGGGTTGCTTCAACTTTTTTTCAGTTATTTTATGTACAGGGCTTGGGGCCATTATAGGCGCGGGTTTGCTTTTAGTGCTATGTTTTATTTCACTCATAGCAGAATTGCTGGATGCATTTATAGATTCAGCATTTATCTCTTTCTTTAGCGAAATAGAGCCCTCTCCAAAACTGGCATTATTTATTATCATAGGTGCTTTTTTGGGATTCGCGGTTGGTGTACTATTTTCAATCCAGATCGTAAAAGGCGATAAGGAAGGATACATAAATGGCATTGAAAAAAATCGTGAGGTCTCAGAAAAAAATATGCAAATAGCAGAATTATCAAAGAAACGTAGTTATTTCTTACAGAACCAGCTTGATCAGGCTGTTCAGTTAAATGAGCAGACAGTAGAAATACTAAGTAAACTATACAGCATGGGAGTAGTATATCCTAAGTATCAAGGGCTGGTACCTATTTCGATGCTTTATGAATATCTTGCTTCAGGAAGATGCTCACAGCTACAAGGACACGAAGGAGCGTACAATCTATATGAGATGGAAATAAGAATGAATCTAATTATAAGTAAGCTTGATGAAATTATTTACAAGCTAGAGGCTATTAAAAATAGTCAATATATGCTCTACCAAGCAATACAAGAAAGCAATCAAACAGCAAAGCATATATGCAACACCATTGTGGAGAGCAGTTATTATCTGCAAAATATTGACAAAAATACAGAGGCATCTATGTATTTTCAACGAGCAACTGCAATTAACTCGACATATTTTACTTGGTTTAAAAAGAATATGTAACGCTATGCTGTGTTATAATTTAGCGCTTTACCGAATCAAAGTCACCTCGGAAAGTTGGCAAAACTTTGGCTTTTTAATTGGTGGAAAGATTTTTATATTTAAATAACAAAAGGGAGACTCTTTAATCCGTTTAAATGCCATATAGGTATGGCAGATTGCCATCCGTTTTTTTTGAAAAATAAGTAGTTCTCTTGCGTAAAAGTGTCGTGTGCATGCTCTGGAAGCTATTTTTCGCCTTTCTTAACTTACAGGAGGCCTGAAATTTCTGCGGTATAATTGGCAAGGCTTACTATGGAAGCGGTATATTGCCTAAAAATCATTGGTATAATGTTCACATACAGGTTCAGAGTGTTTTTTGGCAAATGAAGGAGATAATACCAGAATGAAGTACTGTAGAAGGCGGCGCGAAGCGATAACCCGGAGGTCGTTGGTTCAAATCCTTCCCCCGCAACCACGTGGTCGCAAGCTTGCTTGCGACCACGATTTTTTATGCCTATGGCAAAAAAGCAGAGCGCGCTTATTTCGCTGCTTGTAAACGCTAATATAAAAGTGAGCCACTTGGCGGGTTTTCGCTCATGAATAATTGAGCCACCCAAAGAAGTCCTCTATAATAGTCGCAGACTATGTAGGGGGCGAATAAAGGTGATTATCACAGTG
>CALXAZ010000194.1 GCA_944386395.1 uncultured Clostridia bacterium | reverse complement strand
AATGAGAATAAAACAAAAATGAATGAGATATATTACGCGAAAATATGCGGCAATAAGTTTGCGAAATGTGGTAAAAACAAGCTAAAACAAAAAGAATTTTAAAAATATATTGAAATTTTAGAATTATAATAATATAATGTTCTAAAAGGTGGAAGCAGGGTAAAAGCATTCAAAAAGTTGAGATTTACACTTGGCTTGATGATGGTTTTGTATGTTATACCGCCGGTGAACCGGGGAAACTGGTCAATATGTAAAAAAGGAGTTAAAATGATGGACAGTAAGAGAAAAGTAAAGGTTGGCGTTGTCGGTTGCGGAGGTATCTGCAAAGGGACATACATGAACAACATGGTAAACACCTTTGAGATAATCGATGTTGTTGGCTGCGCCGACAAGATTGACGCCCGTGCCCAGTGGATGCAGGACCACTATGGGGTGAAGAAGATGAGCGTTGAGGAGCTGATGAACGATCCTGAAATCGAAGTAGTAGTCAACCTCACATATCCCGAGTCGCACTTTGAGATATCGAAAATGGCGATGGAGCACGGGAAGAGCGTATACTGCGAAAAGATGATGACGCCGACATTTGAAGAAGCCACGATACTTATGAACCTGATGAAGGAGAAAGGTGTCTACTATACTACCGCTCCGGACACCTTCCTTGGAGCATGGGAGCAGTCGGCGCGAAAATATCTCGACGATGGGATAATTGGCAAGCCTGTCACTGTCCACGCGCAGGTCACCATGCGTTATCAGCCGGAGAGCCCGTTTTTTGATACTCTACCAAAGCATTTCTTCTTCCCGCTTCATTACGGCGGAGGCTTCCCATTTGACCTCGGCGGATATTATATCCACGAGATGATAAACCTCTTTGGTTCGGTCAAGAGGGTTACTGGATTTGGTGGCAATATCAATCCTGAGCGCACCTTTACAAATCCGAAGCATCCCAAATATGGCGAGAAATTTGAGGTAAATACACCGACGACACTTTTGGCAGCACTTGAATTTGAAAATGGCGTACTTGGTACCTTCCACATATCCTCCGACTCTGGTACGAGCCGCAGCTTTGTTGTCACCGGAACAGACGGGACGATGTATCTGGGCGATCCGAACAGCTTCTGCGATGTGCTCACAGTCACACGCCGCGGGGCAAGACCTGAGCGCGAGAGAATCATGCCCGGAATGACTCCTGGGGCAAGAGGTCCTGTGGCGCAGGGCGGGGAGGTCGATGACGACCGCCAGCAGCTCAATGAATTTACCCGCGAGCAGAATGTCGAGCTTCCGCTTCTGCATGGCTTCTATGAGTCGAGCCGTGGGGTAGGTCTTGCCGACATGTGCTATGCAATGAGAAATGGCCGCCGTCCGCGCTGTCATGCCGACATTGGATATCATGCCATCGAGATAATCCACGGTATCCAGGAATCCTGCAAGACAGGGAAGATATATGAGATGACGAGTCGCTGCGAGCGTCCTGCTCCGATAGCTCCGTCTGCTTTCTCTGTAACCGGTCAGGAAGCCACACTTGACGACTGAGTGATGTAATACTACCTGAAGCTCCCCTGTGCATGCGTGCGGGGGAGCTTTATTGTGTGTGGGATATGCACCTCTGTGCGGGAAATAGAATATAGCTGAGAGGGGGATACTCCCGCGTCAGATGCGAGAGGCGGCGCCATGCACAGAGGTGTCTGGTAATTTAAATATATTTTAACGATTTAAAGTGATAAAATATGTTAAATAGTTATCAAAATCTTTTGTGTGCGATAAAATGGTTGACTGAGGCGACAATCTGGGATATCATTTTAAAAAAAATATTTTTTATTGGGGTTTTTATACTTTTTGGTGTCCTCCCCAGAAAAACAAATGTCCATGTAATGAAAGGAGCAAAGACAAATGCGCAAGGTGTTCAATTTTTCGGCGGGACCGTCAATGCTTCCGGAAGCTGTTTTGAAGAGAGCTGCCGGGGAGATGCTGGACTATAATGGCAGCGGTCAGTCAGTCATGGAGATGAGCCATCGCTCGGCAGTTTATGAGGAGATCATCGAGTCGTGTGAAGCGCTGCTGAGAGAGACGATGGGTATTCCGGACAGCTATAAGGTGCTTTTCATGCAGGGAGGGGCTTCGTCCCAGTTTGCGATGGTTCCGATGAATTTGATGAATGGTTCCGGAAAGGCGGACTACATGCTGACGGGACAGTTTTCTGAAAAGGCTTATCAGGAGGCGCAGAAATTTGGGGATGTGCGCGTGGCAGCGTCGAGCAAGGACAGGAATTTCAGCTATATACCGCAGACATGTGCGGATACATTTGATAAAGATGCAGATTATGTACATATTTGCTACAATAATACTATTTTTGGAACGAGGTTTCTCGAGGCGCCGGATACGGGAGATATACCGCTGGTTGCAGATATGTCGTCATATATACTTTCGGAGCCGTTTGACGTGAGCAAATTTGCGCTGATATATGCAGGCGCGCAGAAGAATATGGCTCCGGCGGGGCTGACGGTTGTGATAGTGCGTGAGGATATGATAGGGAAGGCGCGCCAGGGCACGCCGGTGATGTTTGACTACAAGGTGATGGCAGACAACGGCTCGATGTATAATACTCCGCCCACATATCCCATATATATCTGCAAGCTGGTGCTTGAGTGGATAAGGGACGATATAGGAGGTCTTGCCGCCATGGCGGAGCGGAACAGGGAGAAGGCAGGGCTGCTCTACAGCTGTCTGGACAGTTCAAAGCTCTTCAAATCAACAGTGCAGAAGGAATTCCGCTCAACGATGAATGTGACTTTCGCCACCGGGGACGCTCAGCTTGACAAGAAGTTTGTCGCCGAGGCGGAGACGGCGGGGCTTGTAAATCTGAAAGGGCACCGCTCTGTCGGCGGGATGAGGGCTTCGATATATAACGCGATGCCGCGTGAAGGCGTTGAGCGTCTGGTAGAATTTATGGAGAAATTTGAAGAGGAGAACTGATTTAGGAGAAATTTGGAGGAAAATATGTTTAAGATAAAAACTATGAACAAAATATCTCCACTGGGGCTTGAGGTCTTTGGAGAGGGATACATCTGTGGTGAAGATGTGGAGGACGCTGACGCGATACTTGTCCGTTCTGCCTCGCTGCACGATGAAGAATTCCCGCACAGCCTGAAGGCGATAGCGCGCGCGGGGGCTGGTGTCAACAATATCCCAGTGGAGAGGTGCAGTGAGGCAGGGATAGCTGTTTTCAACACACCAGGGGCAAATGCGAACGCGGTAAAAGAGCATGTGATTCTTTCGATACTGCTCTCCTGCCGAAAGGTTATCCCGGCGGTAAACTGGGTGTCAGGTCTCGACACGACGCAGGATACGGAAGCTCTTGCGGAGAAAGGGAAAGGGCAATTTTCCGGTCCTGAGATATTGGGGAAAAAGCTCGGCGTGATAGGGCTGGGAGCGATAGGGGTGCTGGTGGCAAATGCCGCGGCAGACCTTGGGATGACGGTGTATGGGTACGACCCGTTTCTCTCGGTAGAGGCGGCGATAAAGCTTTCTCGCAGGATAAACCATGTAAGCAATATCTCTGATATCTTTTCCAGCTGCGACTTCATTACTATCCATGTCCCGCTCAACAACAGCACAGCAAACATGATAAATGCTGAAGCGATAGGCAAAATGCGGGAAGGTGTGCGTATAATCAATATCTCCCGCGGAGGGCTTGTCAACAATGAGGATATAAAAGAGGCAGTGCGCTCGGGCAAGGTTTCGTGCTATGTCACCGATTTTGCCTGCCCTGAGCTCATAGGAGAGGAAAATATAATCATATTCCCGCATTTGGGGGCATCCACACCCGAGTCGGAGGACAACTGTGCAAGGATGGCAGCGGAGGAGCTGACAGATTACCTCGAAAATGGGAATGTCAGAAACTCGGTAAACCTTCCAGACGCCGAGATGCCACGGAGCGGAGAGGCAAGGATAACGGTGATACATAAAAATGTTCCCAATATGCTTTCTCAGATATCGGCAAAGGTGGCAGAAGCGGGATTGAATATTGAGAACATGCTCAATAAATCAAAAAAGGATATGGCATATACAATATTTGACATCATTGGCGACGCTAACAGGATCGATATGGGGGATATCGAGAGGATAGATGGTGTGGTAAGGGGGCGCGTAATAAAGTGAAAAGCACCCCGAGGGGTGCTTTGTCAAAATCCGAGAAGAAAGACCAGCGCTGCCACGATGAGCAGATCGGTGGTATCCGCCCCGTCCTCCATAAGCAGCAGAAAGACTATTGCTATAAGGAGTATGTCGCCAAGATCCAGGTTTTGCAGGCTGAAGCCCGAAAATAGCTTTCCGGGCAGGGAGGAAGGCTCTTCGGGGGCTTTTACCTCATGTACCTCCGAAAGCGATGGGGCTTCGGAGCTGTATGATGCTGGGATAAAGCCTTCATGTGAGCTTTCTTCCGGATAGTAACGGCTATACATTGTTGCTTGCACCTCCCCGGCTATTCAGCAGTGTACGTATAGATTTTGAAATACGGAGTATCTGAGCTGCTTTATCCACTTTGCCGCGCTTGTCTCCAGGGAGATGCGGTTTTAGTGCATAGAGCAGCTTTGTTTTTTCATCGTCGGCAGTGAGGTCCCTTAATATGCCCATAGCAGCGGAAGCAAAGCGTGGATCGAGCTTTGAAAGGGCTGACAGGTCGAATCCCTCTGGTATAGATATCGGAAGGGAAGGTGATTGGCTGGGAGCTGAGGTCACACTGCTGTCCTGACCATCCTCCGGCGGAGCTGCCGGCGAGCCGGTCAGGCTTTTCACCACGGACATTATGCTGTCCAGTCCCTCAGAAGAGGATAATATCTCGGAAAGCTTTTTGCTGGCTTCGTCCATAATCGTATGACACCTTTCCGGACGTGCTCCGCCGGGAGCCGGTCCTGATTATTTTTTCTTAAACATTTCTGCAAGCACCCTCGCCGTCTGCATGCCCTCTGGAGTAGACAGAAGGGAAGCTGCCAGTTTTTTGGCATTTTCGGTGTCCCCGTCCGCTGCTGCTGCGGCGGCACGTTTCAGTACGTCGCCATTGCTGCCTGAAAGTGAGGAAAGCAGCTTTTGCCCCTCGGGGCGAGCAAGAAAAGCCTTTAGCTGGTCGATGTTGGACAGCACCTTTGAGCCCTGCGGGGTGTTGAGAAGCGCGCGGGCAGCCGCTTCGATATTGTTGTCTGGCATATATATCCACCTCCAAAATGTTACCAGTAACCATCTCCTTAAAGCATATGCTGGAAGGGGCGGAGTTGTGAATGCTAAAAATAAAAAAGCCGGACTGATGTCCGGCATATGGGGCTAGTCGTTGTTATGGGTATCAAGATAGTGCTTGCAGTATTTGCGAATAGAGCATTTTTCGCATTGCGGTCTGCGGGCGATACAGACGGCTCTGCCATGTAGCACCATTCTGTGGCAAAATCCTCCTGACTCCTCTGGGGGGATAGTTTGGCGCAGCTGCATTTCGACCTTTGTGGGGTCCTTCCCGCTTGCAAGCCCAAGAAGGTTAGTGATGCGGATACAATGGGTGTCGCAAACATATGAGGGCTTGCCATATATGTCTCCGAGGATAAGGTTAGCAGTTTTGCGTCCGACTCCCGGGAGCCTTAGAAGCTCATCCATAGAGTCTGGCACCTTCCCACCGTATTCATCGAGCAGCATACGCGCCGAGGCCTTGATATCGCGCGCTTTCATGCGGAAAAACCCCGTTGGGCGCACTTGGTTTTCAAGCTCCTCGATATCAGCGTCCGCAAAAGACTCGAGGGTAGGGTACACCTTAAATAGGGTCTCGGTGACGATGTTTACACGCGCGTCGGTACACTGTGCGGCAAGGCGTACAGAAAAGAGAAGCTCGTAGTCCTTTCGGTAATCGAGCGAGCACTCTGCGTCTGGATAGTCGATCTTTAGCTGGTCGATTATTGCGCGGACCCTGTCATCGACCTTAAATGTGCTGTTTACAGTCATTTTACCCACCACTATACTAAGAGTTTAAGCTG
>CALXAZ010000193.1 GCA_944386395.1 uncultured Clostridia bacterium | reverse complement strand
AAAATTCAAGCGAACCCCGTTTGAAATCGCCGTTTCGTCAACGCAAAATGCGTTTCCAGGCACGCATGTCAGCTTTTCGCGCTTTGCTATCCTGCAAAACTCCATCCCGTCATAACCCTCCGGCAGCTCTAGCCAGACAAAGAGACCGCCGTCTGGTTGGTTCCAGCTTGCTTTCTTCTTGTCAACATATTTGTCCATCGCTTCGAGTAGAACATCCCTCTTATGGCGGTATAGCATGCAATTATTCGCAATGTGCTCGTCAAAGTGTCCACCTGTAATAAATCTTGAGACAAGCATCTGGAAAAACAGGTTTGTATGCACATCTCCCACCTGTTTTGCAACAGTCATCTTTGAAAGGATATCCTTATGAGCGCATACATAACCTATCCGTATGCCTGGAGCTATTACTTTGGAATATGAACCGGCAAAAATTACCCGTCCTTCCTCATCCATACTTTTTATTGTAGGAACATCCTCTCCTGAGTAGCGAAGCTCAAAATATGGGCTATCCTCCAGGATAAGCACGTCATATTGCTTTGCAAGCTCAAGCATCCTGCGTCGGCGCTCTATGGCAAGCGTACTTCCAGCCGGGTTATGGAAGGTTGGGATTGTATAGATAAACCTTGTATTGGGATTTTCCTTGAGAGCCCTTTCAAGAGCATCCATCTGCATGCCGTTTTTATCGACGGGTACACCAACAAGATGTGCCTTAAAAGCCCTGAATGAATTCAGCGCCCCAATAAAGCTCGGAGATTCGCAGATTACCGTTTCGTCCTCATTTAACAGTACTTTTGTAGCAAGCTCTATCCCCTGCTGTCCACCCGAAACTATTATTACGTCATCGAAATCTCGCCCTATACCAAATTTTCGGTGTATTCTCTCACCCGTCGCTTGGCGCAGTGGTGTATATCCCTCGGTTACACCATATTGAAACGCGGCTCCAGCTTCATTTTTAAATATTTCTTCAGCAATGCTTGCCATTTCTTTTGATGGAAAGGTCTCCGGCGATGGGTTACCTGCTGCAAAGGTTATCATCTCCGGATCAGGATCCATTTTGAGTATTTCTCTTATAATAGATGGCTGAAGCGCCTTTATTCTTTCTGCAAATTTAAAATCCATAAGCTTCCTCCATAAAAAATATTAATCCGAAAATACTGATTATACAGTTGCTTTGCAGTTATTTTACCACAGCCAGATTTATATGGCAAATTATTTTGGAACTTTTATCTATGTGTATTATCTTTTTTTGTGGAGAAAATACTTCTAAAACAGTGACACCGAACTGTAAGCTTTACTGTTGAATGGAGAATAATATGAAAAAGATTGGAAAACGCAGCGTGATACGACTGACAAGCTATGCTCTCGCGCTTGTTCTAGTACTCACAGGACTTGCGGCTGTTAATTATTATGAAGCAAAACAATATAGATGGCAGCTGGAAGCAAATTATCAGCATTATTTCGGTGAGCTCGTCTCTGGAATAGATAAGATAAGCTTTACACTGCAAAAGGGACAATACGCCAAAAGCCGCACAATGGCCTCTGCCCTTTCCAACGAGGTAGCCCGTCAGTCTGCTCTTGCAGCGGCTGCGCTCTCTTCCCTGCCGTTTGCCAATATCGAGCTTGAAAAAACCGCAAAATTTTTGTCTCAGGTTGGCGATTATTCCTATTCGCTGTCCAAAAAAAGCGAAATCACCGAGGATGATCTGAATAATATAACTCAACTCGCAAATACGGCATATCAGCTCTCTTCTAGCCTTAGCGAGCTATATCATCAGGTCCTCACCGCAGACAGCAGTATTACAATCATTGCAGATGCAGAAAATACTGCCTCTGCAAAACAGCAGAACCTGAACAGCGTATCTGACACTCTTAACGAAATCGAAACACAGTTTCCCGAATATGCCGGACTTATATATGACGGACCATTTTCTGAGCATATAAACAAGCTTGAAGCAGTATATCTGAAGGATAAACCGGAAGTAACGATGGAATACGCCAAGGAACATGCCGCAAAGGTATTCGGGATCGACCCCGACATGCTCAGCTTTGACGGTGAAAGCAGCGGTAGCATACCGGTATATTCGTTCAGTGCGGAAACGGACCATGGAACGCTCTATGTGGATATAACCAAGCAAGGTGGATATGTGATAGACATGATGACTTCCGGTGTTGTTTCCGACGCAAAGCTAACTCCCGAGGAGTGTATTACACTGGCAAAGGAATTTATGAGTACGCTTGATATCACAAACATGGACGAAAGCTATTATATTTCCCAGGAAAACATCGTAACAGTAAATTTCGCGTGGGACACCAATGGTATAACCTGTTACCCCGACCTTGTCAAAGTATCGATAGCTCAGGACACTGGTCGAATATCAGGCTTTGAAAGCCGTGGGTACCTCATGAGCCACAGTGATAACAGAGCTCTCCCTGAGATTAAGGTCAGTGCAGCCGAAGCTGAACAAGCTCTTGCAGACGGTTTGACGGTGGAGAATAGCGGTCTTGCTATAATACCATCTGACGGAAAATATGAGCTTTTGTGTCACGAATTCAAATGCACAGATGATAAGGGTATGCAATACCTCATATATGTTAACGTGACAACCGGTAATGAAGAGCAGATACTGATATTACAGCAAAACGACAACGGAATTTTGACAGTATAAAAGATAAATGTGGGCAGCGTTGAGGTATAACTCTCTGGCTGCCCGCATTACATATTGCGCTTACGCAAAAGGCAGCATAAAGCGGCAAATTTGCTGTGTTGACACATTTTGTACAGCCAGTATATACTGTGTAGGGACAAACTGAGTTTTCTGGAGGTAACATATGGGCAGATATTCAAACATGCTTATGGTGAGTGATTTTGACCGCACTCTTACAGATTATGATCATAAGATCCCAAAAGCAAATATCGATGCTATTAATTATTTCATCTCTGAGGGAGGTCTTTTCACAGTGGGAACAGGAAGAGCCCGCAACACCTTTCTCC
>CALXAZ010000192.1 GCA_944386395.1 uncultured Clostridia bacterium | reverse complement strand
CTGCGCTATAGCAAAAAGCGAAAAGGTCACTGTCTGCGCTCCGTATAACCAATACGACAACGCACGCTTTGCGCTGCCCCCTGAAATCCGGGTGATCGAGGCTGAAACCAACGACTCCTGGGCGCGCGATTACGCCCCGACCTTTCTTAAAAATGCAAAAGGTAATATTCGAGGTATCGACTGGGGTTTCAATGCCTGGGGAGGTCTTGAGGATGGACTTTATTTCCCTTGGGACAAGGATAACAAGCTTGCTCGCAGGCTCTGTGACCTTCTCGACGTTGATTGCTATGATTTTCGTAATTTTATTCTTGAGGGCGGTTCTATACACACCGATGGAGAAGGTACTCTCATCACTACAGAGAGCTGTTTACTAAGCTCAGGAAGAAACCCTTCGCTTACAAAGGCAGAAATAGAAGCAAAGCTGAAGGTCACGCTCGGTGTTTCTAAGGTAATATGGCTCCCACATGGAATATATAACGACGAAACAAACGAGCATGTTGACAATATCTGCGCTTTTACCTCCCCGGGACATGTCGTTCTCGCATGGACAGAGGACTCCGATGATCCTCAATACTCCATGAGCTCTGCTTGCCTTGAGGTTCTAAAGCGAGAACGCGATGCAAAAGGCAGAAGCTTGGAAATCCACAAGCTCCTGCTCCCCTCCCCGGTAAGGATAACTGCAGAGGAATGCGATGGTCTCGATGACATGGATGGAGTGCCCACACGCACTCCGGGAGAGCGGCTTGCTGCAAGCTATGTCAATTTCTATATCTCGAATGGAGCGGTAATTCTCCCCTCGTTTGATGATCCAGCAGATAAAAAGGCCGTCTCCCTTCTTGCCGAATTGTTCCCTACCCGCGAAATTATACCCGTGCCCGCCCGTGACATATTGATAGGCGGCGGAAATATTCATTGTATAACCCAGCAAATACCCATTTAGATATACCCGAGCAAATACCTTGAAAGGACCAGCTTTATGAGAAAAGTTACTGTTGCGGTCGTTCAGATGAACTGTACCGGTCTCCCCTCTCAAAATCTTCAAAAAGCTTGCGACATGGTCCGTTCTGCTGCAAAAAATGGAGCAAATGTTATTCTCCTTCCCGAGCTTTTTGAAACGCGCTATTTTTGTCAGGAGCGAAATTATGACCTCTATTCTCTCGCATCTACTCTTGACGCTTCTCCGGTTGTCTCAAAGCTTCGCCTGCTTGCAGATGAGTTAAATGTCGTTATACCGGTAAGCTTCTTTGAACGTTCAGGCAATACATTTTTCAATACAGTTGCAATGATAGATGCAGGTGGAAATATTCTTGGCGTATACCGAAAGACCCACATACCAGATGATCATTTTTACCAGGAAAAATTTTATTTTACCCCTGGGGATACCGGCTTCAAAGTATGGGACACCAAATTTGGCAAGATTGGCGTTGGTATATGCTGGGATCAGTGGTTTCCGGAGGCAGCACGCTGCATGGCTCTGAATGGGGCTGAGCTTCTTCTATATCCCACCGCAATCGGCTCAGAGCCCATACTCGAGTGTGATTCGATGCCTCACTGGCAGCGCTGTATGCAGGGGCACTCGGCTGCAAACCTGGTACCTGTCGCCGCTGCAAACCGCATTGGTATTGAAAAAGTCTTCCCTACTCCTGAAAATCAAAACCAGAGCTCTTCATTATTATTTTATGGCTCTTCTTTTTTGACTAACAACACCGGTGAAATAATATGTTCTGCCTCTCGCGATAGAGAAGAAGTGCTGACTGCTGAATATGATCTCGATGCCCTTTACAATTTTCGCACAAGTTGGGGAGTTTTCAGGGACAGGCGCCCCGAATGTTATTCACGGATGATGGGACACTGATATATAAAGCCTAAGAATTAAACTGGGGACGGTATATACCGTCCCCAGTTTGCATTAGACTACTTTTCATCCCGTGAGCGGACAATAAGTGCAGCTCCACTCTCTATCTCCAGCCGCGCAAGTCCACGGATCTCATTTGATATCCCCAGACTGTCACCACGCCTAAGTACAGCATTATATAGCGGATATTTCACCCCCGTTAGAGTAACCCCTCTGGCTTCACTATCTATTGGTATGACCGACAGATATTTGAAGTCTGTGCTTTCTGAAATCCAAATGGGCTCGGTATAGATGGTTATCTCATTTTGCCCATCCGCAATCATACCAAATGCCCCTTTCTCTGCTATATACTCAAGCAGCATGACATTTGCAAGGAAATGATCGAGCCTGCCTCCTGTACAGCAAAGCATGATTATCTGCTCCATACCCTCTTGAAGGGCATAATTTATGCAAGCATGGGAATCTGTTAAATCCTTTTCCTCCGGAAGGATTATCTCCTTAACCCCATTTGCTTCTCCCCCAGAATCTCCGTCTCCGACATAAACATCAGGCTCAAGCCCCGCACAGCGTATGCTTTCGCTGCCTCCATCCGCCGCAATAAGCAACCTTGCGGGAATATATCGCCTGACATATGACATATCATCGCTTTTAACAGATCCAAAAATTACGGCTCGTTTCTCCTCGTACATACCATCATTCCAATTCCCATTCTTTTATTTCTTTTGCCTTTTCATACATCTGCACATAGCTCTCGTAGCGGCTCCTCGCTATATGACCCGTTTCCACCGCCTCGCGCACAGCGCACCCCTTGTCTTTTATGTGGGAACAACCAACAAAACGACATTTACCAATATACTGCTCAAATTCTGGAAAAGCATATTGTATATCCTCTTTAAGTATTATATCCGCCTCTTCTGTATCAAATGAGGAAAAACCTGGCGTATCCGCAATGACAGCACCATTGCTCAGCATGAACAATTCAACGTGTCTGGTAGTGTGTCTGCCTCGTCCAAGCTTCTCATTTATAGTCCCTACTTCAGCTCGTATTCCCGGAGCCAGCATATTCAATAGGCTTGACTTGCCTACACCCGAATTTCCCGATAAGGCAACTATATGCCCTTTCATCATCTCCAGAAGCTCGTCCTTGCCATATCCTGTAACAGCGCTTGCCTGAATACATCTTACACCGCTCATGCGATATGTTTCGAACAGTGCTTCGCCCATATCCAGGTCACATTTGTTTATCACAACGACCGGCTCAATGCCTTTATTCACCGCTACCGCGCACATTCTGTCTACCAAAAACCTATCTGTAACCGGCGGCGCTGCGGATGCAATTATCAGCATGATTTCAATATTTGAAACAGGAGGTCGGACAAACCAGTTCCTTCTCGGTAAAATCTCCAGCAGATATCCATTTCCATTTTCATGCAGCTCAATCTTTACTTCATCCCCAACCATTGGTGTGAGCTTTTTCAAACGGAACTTCCCTCTGGCATTGCACTGCGCAATGCCAGAGGGTGTGCTGACATAATAGAACCCACCTATCCCCTTTATTATCCTACCTTTTTCTATCATCTGACAACCTTTCTATTCGGACAACATAACCTCTTCAGCCTGCTCAAGTTTTTCATCAAAGTATATATCTACCCATACTCTCGTGTTGTTTCCAGTGATATGCACAGGTATGCTTGAATGTGATGTGCTCACAACCTGGTCGTAAGCAATTATACCGTCGACCTTGACAGTCACTCTGACCTCTTCTCTGTCTGTTGGCAGATTTATCCAAATCATTTTTTCCAGAGTCCCTGTTTCTCCGGTAGGCTCGGTCGATGTCTGCGTAGGTTCTGTTGGCGCTTCTGTTGTCGGAGCTTCTGTGGTAGGCTCAGTTTCAGGCACCCCTAGGCTTACCTGCAGGAACACCTGCGTGCCCTCATCTATCTCCGTGCCTGGGAGTATGCTCTGATTAGCTATGCGCCCCTTTTCATACTCCTGACTTTCAACTCCTGTAATACCTCCCAGCACGAGCTTCTTGCTGGTGAGTAGGTCTTGTGCCTCAGCCTCTGTCCTATTCATCAAGTCAGGCATTATAACCTTTTCAACTGTAGGACCCAAGCTTACATATAATGTTACTATTTCATCTGTCCCGAGACCTTCCCCCGCTGCCGGAATAGTCCTGATAACATAGTCCTTAACTATTGCCTCATTATTTTCGTATTCATATCTTATGTTTGCCGCACTTATCCCAAGCTTTTGCAGCTCTATCTCTACGCTTCGATACTCCATATTCTCATAATTATCCATCGTAAGCGCTTTTGTCCCTTTGCTTACATACAGGGTTATCGTATCCCCAATATTTGCACTTCTGCCTCCATCCGGCTTCTGATCTACTATCGTCCCCGCCGGATTATCATCATATATAACTTCGTCGCTCAGCTCAAATTCAAAATCTATATATTCTGTATCTTTTTTCGACATCACCGAATCATAAGTCTCGCCTATAAGATCTGGGACAGTTATTTTTTCGGTCTCCGGGTACAATATAGGCTTCACCACTCCCCAGAGAAAAAAGATCAGCCCGCCTACAAATACAAATATTGCTATTACAGCTATTATCATTCCAAAAGAACGATCCCTTCTCGGTCTTGTGCGTACCGAGGACTCTCTTGCAGTCTGGACCTCTTGCTCTGCCTGGGTCTCTCTTTGACGTATTATACTACCTGAATATATCTGTGGGATCTGCTTTGTTGGCTCTTCTTCCGGCTCAACATATCCACTATCTCCAGTAGCACTAAATATTGTATCCGGATTTTTCCTAAATTCCTCCAGATCACGCAACATATCATCTGCCGATGCATATCTCTTTGCCAAATCAGGGTTCATAGCTTTCATGGTTATCTCTTCAAGTCCCGCCGGTATGCTTGGGTCAATCTCCCTTGGAGTCAACGGCATTGAATTGATATGTTGTATTGCCACTGAAACTGCGGAATCTCCTTCAAATGGAAGCCGCGAGGTCAGCATTTCATAAAGCACTACACCCGCAGAATATATATCTGAACGGGCATCAACATGACCACCCTTTGCCTGCTCGGGCGAAATATAGTGTACAGAACCTAGCGCCTCCTGAGTTAGAGTGTTCTGAGAAGCCGCAAACCTTGCTATTCCAAAATCTGCAACTTTTACACTTCCATCCCTGAGAAGCATGATATTTTGCGGCTTTATGTCCCTGTGTATTATACCGCGGCTATGGGCATGACTTAGAGCACGAACTATCTGCGTAGTAAAATGCAGTGCCTCGCGCCAGTTCAGCTTACCCTTGCGGCTGATATATTGTTTAAGCGTAATTCCATCTATAAGCTCCATTACCAAATATTCTATACCATTAGACCTGTTTACATCATAAACTGCCACAATATTTGGATGGCTTAGCATGGCAACCGCCTGGCTCTCCGCATGAAAACGTCTGCGGAACTCATCATCCTTTGAAAATTCTTCTCTAAGTATTTTTACCGCTACAAATCGATTCAGCCTGTGGCAACGTGCCTTATACACTACTGCCATTCCGCCTTCTCCAACTTTTTCAAGTATCTCATAGCGATTATCCAGCATCATTCCGATGTACTTATCAGTATTATCCATTAAACCTTCCTCCATCAGCGTGAGTTATACCTCAATGAGTACCACTGTTATATTATCTCTCCCGCCGCGTGAATTGGCTATATTTATAAGACGGTCACAGACGTCTTGTTTTTCGCCGCCATGATATACCTCATCCAGCATTTCCTGCTCCTCAACCATGCTACTCAATCCATCGGTGCATAGTAGCAAAAAATCACCATCGTTAACTTCCTGAATGGTTATATCGCATTTTTCCTCCTCTGTTGTACCTATGGCCCTTGTCAGCAGATTTTTATTTGGATGGTTGCGTGCTTCCTCTTCGGTAATATCTCCCATGCGAACCATATCCTCAACCAAGGAATGATCCCTTGTTAGCCGGGTTATTCCACCTGGTCGCAAGAGATATGCCCTGCTGTCCCCTACATGTCCTATAACAACCTGTTTTCCCATAAGTACTGCAGATACAAGCGTAGTCCCCATCCCTTCGTATGCCTTATCAGAGAGGGACTTTTCATACACCTTAATGTTTGCCTGCGCAACCGACTCAGAAATTATCTCTGATATATATTCTACAGACATATCCATGCGCAGCTTACTTCGCATGTTTTCAATAAACACAGAGGAAGCAAACTCGCTTGCTACCCCTCCGGCTTTCGCACCGCCCATACCGTCGCAGACTACGCATAGGATCATATCAGCCTCAGGCATAATGTCGAGAAAGAAAGAATCCTGGTTTTCTGTTCTTGTACGACCTATATTAGTTTTTCCCCATGCTTTCATGTTTCAACCATCTTCTTTCTCGGTGGTTTTTCTGCGTCGAAGCTGTCCGCACGCCGCATCTATATCTGCGCCCATTCTTCTGCGCACAGTTACATTTATCCCATTTTTCTCCAATATTTCAATAAACGATTTTACACGCTCTCCTGAACTCGGGACAAACTCAGACCCCTCTATCCTGTTGAGCGGAATAAGATTTACATGTGCTCCCATCCCCATCAGCAAAATGGCGAGTTTCCGCGCATGCTGATCACTATCGTTTATACCATCTGCCATAAGATATTCGAATGATATCCTCCGACCTGTGCGCTCATAATAACGTCTGCAATCTTCAACCAGCTTTTCCACCCCAGTGTTACGATTGACCGGCATTATCTTTGAACGAGTCTCGTCATCTGGGGCATGTAAAGACACCGAAAGCGTTATCTGCAAGTCTCTGTCCGCAAGCTTTTCTATCCCGCCCTCCGGACCGCAAGTAGATATGGATATATGTCTCATGCCTATATTAAGTCCAGCATCAGAGTTGACAAGTTTTAAAAATTTCATCACATTTTCAAAATTTTCCAGCGGCTCACCTATGCCCATCAACACAACGTTTGATATTTTTACGTCAGCTGCCTTGCCGCTGTAACGAACCTGATCCAGCATCTCCCCTGGTTCTAGGTTCCTGACAAGTCCTCCACGTGTCGAAGCGCAAAATCGGCACCCCATACGGCATCCAACTTGTGTTGAAATACACACCGTGTTGCCATGTCTATATCTCATCACAACACTTTCAACACTATTTCCGTCCCTCAGTCCCCACAGAAACTTCACAGTACCATCGACACTTACTTGCCTTGCAAGTACCTCCGGACAATAGATATAACATTTTTCCTTCAGCAAATTACGCAGCGACACAGGGATATTTGACATCTCGTCAAAGCTCTCCACTCCATCAGCAACCCATTTATATATCTGCGATGCACGATATTTAGGCTGTCCCATACCACACAGCAGCTCAGCTATCTCGTTTTCATCCATTGATTTTATATCATACATCTTTTTTCCTCATAAGGCAAATAAAAAATCCGTCAGTCCCATATTTCCCGGGCAAAAGCGTCATCATACCAGCATTTTCCGTTTCTCCGGTAAAAGGATTATCAAAGCCCGTCAGGTCAAAACCCCGATTACCCATGATAAACCTTTCCACAACATCCTCGTTTTCTTCTGTCCTCCAAGTACAGGTACTGTAAAGCATCCTTCCCTCCGGCTTTAGATATCGAGCTGCATTGTTAAGTATTTCTATCTGCAATTCTGGAAGCTGCTCAAGCGACTCTTCGCTTTTAAACCGGATATCCGGTTTTTTCCTTATGATACCTGTACCCGAGCATGGTAAATCACAAATTATTCTGTCAAATTTGTTTTCCCATTCTGGCACAAATACTCTTGCGTCATTCTCTCTGGTTTTAATATTCATTCCGAGCCTTGCTGAACTCGCCTTCACAAGCCCGAGTTTTCTTCTATGTATATCACAGGACAGTATCTCTGCCCTGCCCTCCGCTATTGACGCTGCAAAAAAGCTCTTCCCTCCCGGAGCAGAACAAATATCCAGCAGCTTCTCATTCTTCTCCGGAGCTAACACAAGAACCGCTGCCGCAGACGCAGCATCCTGCACCCAAAATAGCCCATCCTTATATGCCTCAAGCTTCTCAAGGTCTCCCGCACCTCTAATCTCAAAGCAACCAGGAATATATTCATTTTTCAGATACGTAATACCTTCGCCCATGAAATAAGCCTCAAGTTTATCGGCGCTGCCTCTTAGCAAATTTGTCTGTACGGTCACCGGAGGTATATCATTGTCAGCAGCAAGCACCTTGGTAGCTTCCTCACTACCAAATTTTGTCTGGAGCGCACGACATATCCACTCAGGATGAGAATAGATAATTGAAAGCCGCTTTATCTCGTTCTTTTCATCTATTTCAAAAGGATCCTCTATCCTGGATATTGCTCTCAAAACAGCATTCACAAATCCGGTGGCACTCCTGTTTTTTTTACCGCAAAGGGCTACCGTCTCGTTTACCGCCGCCCTCTTGGGGATTGATGATGAAAATATAAGCTGAAATGCCCCTATCCTCAACAGGTTCAGTACACGTATCTCCATTTTCTTTACACTGATCCTGGAATTCCGTGCAATATGGTAATCAAGCAGGTAAAGGTTCTGCAGAACACCCTGGCTTATATATGTCGCAAGCGCTGCATCCCTAGGGTCGAGTTCCGCACGCTCTATCATGTTCTTTAGCCTGTTTGCTGACCAGACTCCTCCCGTCTGCCATGAAACAAGCGCATCAAGGGCAACCTCTCTGGCATTCTTTGGCATCAGCGCCTCCTCCTATTCGACAATGCAATAAGCCTGAGCAGTTGAGCCAGAGAAACTGCCAATGCCGCTACATATGTGAGAGCGGCTGCCGAAAGCACCGCCTTTGCTTGCTCATTTTCTTCTCCATATAACATGCCAGAGCTTTCAAGCGCAGAAAGCGCTCTCGAAGATGCATTGAATTCCACCGGTAGAGTTATCAGTTGAAACACGGTTGACAGACCAAAAAATATTATACCTATATTCATAAGCAGAGGAAAGGAAAAGATAAGTCCAATAATAAACAGAGGCATTGCTAGTGTTGAGCCTATCTGTGTAACCGGAATTATGGCAGCACGCAACTTGATTGGTCCATAACCTTCAGCATATTGTACCGCGTGCCCCGCCTCATGTGCAGCAACTCCTACCGATGCCACAGATGTCGAATCATGCACCCCATCCGAAAGACGAATCACGTTATTTCGGGGATCGAAATGGTCGGTCAAGTTCCCCGATACCCTTTCCACCCTTACATTAACTATTCCGTTTGCTCTCAATATTGCCTGTGCTGCCTGTGCTCCTGTCATCCCTCTGACCGTTCGCACCGACGAAAACTTCTGAAACGTCGTTTTTACTCTTGCCTGAGCAAATAGCGCAAACGCTATCGCAGGTAAAATGAGAACAAGATAATATATATCAATACCGTAAAATCCCAAATGGATACCTCCATTTTATCACTTTCCAAGAACTGTACCCTCTGATATAGCATGTCCTCGCAGATAATCTGCCGCTGCCATACGCTTTTTCCCGACCGGCTGAAGCTCAGTAATGATAACACTTCCGCTTCCTGCCGCTATTTCAAGACCGTTCTTACCAGCCGAGATCACCTCTCCAGGCTCCGCACCCGTTCTTCCTTCTCCTACAGATGCTGCAAATATTTTAAGGTTATCGCCGTTTATAGTTGTAAAAGCAGCAGGAGAGGGATTAAAGCCTCTTATCAGGTTTCTTATATCTTTTGCACTTCCAGACCAATCTATCCGTGCTTCTTCTTTTTTTATCGGGGGGGCAAATGTTGCTTTTTCGCTCTCCTGACTATTACGGGGAGCGATTCCTTTTTCTATATCGTTTATCGTCTTTATAAGCAGACGGCTCCCGATTCCGCAATAACGTTCATACAGGCTCCCTCCGGTATCATTTTCAGATATGGGGGTTTCTTCAGAATAGATTATATCTCCTGCGTCCATCTCTTCTGCCATATACATTGTTGTAACTCCACCAACAGTATCACCATTGACTACAGCCCGCTGTATCGGAGCAGCCCCGCGAAGCTTGGGCAAAAGAGAAGCATGCAGATTTACGCAACCGTATTTCGGGTAATCAAGATATGTCTTGGGAAGCAATCTACCATACGCTACAACAACTATTATCTCCGGTTTCAGCTCCTCTATTATAGCAAAGCTCTTCCGTATTTTCAACGGCTGGTAAACCGGTATGCCGTGTGCCTGCGCAAGTAGCTTTACCGGAGGCGCCTGAAGCTTCATTCCCCTTCCCTTGGGGCGGTCAGGCTGGGTGAATACGCCACATATGTCCATACCCTCACCTATCATAGCTTCAAGGCATCGCTCTGCAATCTCCGGTGTACCCATAAAGAGAATTCTCAAAGTTTATTCCTCCTCGTTTCCTTCCTCATCCTCAGGTCCTAGGAACCGCTCCACCTTGTCAACAAATACGATCCCATCCAAATGCTCTGTCTCATGGCAGAAGGCACGCGCGGTTATCCCTTCACCCGTTATTGTAAACGGCTTACCATAGCGGTCAAAAGCCTTGACTGTAACCTTCTCTGGCCGTTTTACAATTCCGTATATACCCGGAAAGCTCAAACATCCCTCTGGTCCTTCGTTCTCCCCCTCTGTCTCGATTATCTCCGGGTTTATTAGTTCGATTATTTTCTCGTCCGGTCCCAGCACCACTGCCACACGGCGAAGTATGCCAACTTGTGGAGCAGCAAGTCCCAATCCATCAGCATCACGCATTGTTTCTGCCATATCGTCAAGCAGGATATGAAGCCTGCGATTATAGTCAGAAACAGTACGCGCCTTTTTCCTCAATATAGGGTCTCCGTCTTTTACAATATTTCTCTTAGCCATTTTACAAGCCTCTCTTCTAAAATTCATTCGGATTCATATCCGCATATATTGAATATTGCTTGAGCAATTTATTTGCATTGAATTGCTTTATAGTCCCGGTCACTGCTCGCAATACCGCCCTTTCATCTTTACAAATAAGCATCAGTCTATATCGAAACAGACCATTTACCTTTAAAACATATGCCTGCAAAGGTCCAACAATTTTTACCTTCAGCCGGTTTGCCTCCACAATAGCCCTAAGTATCTCTCGGGCTTCAAAAGCAGCCCGCATGGTTCCGTTATCATTACCTCCTGTAACAGTTAATGCTATCATATTATTAAACGGCGGATAACCAAGCTGGCGGCGTATACCTATCTCATCCTCATAAAATGTCCGATAGTCCTGCTTTACCGCAGCCTCCAGAGTAGGATTAAACGGAGTATATGTTTGTAGTACAGCCCTTCCAGGCTTTTCACCACGACCTGCGCGCCCTATTACCTGGGTCACAAGAGAAAATGTCCTCTCGTGCGCCCTAAAATCTTCAGAATAGAGCGCCTGGTCAGCGCTAAGCACACCAACAAGCGTCACATTTTCAAAGTCGAGCCCCTTTGCTACCATCTGTGTACCGATAAGAATCGGTATCTTCTCTTCACGAAACCTTGTCAACATCTCATCATGCGAATGACGTGGCGCCGTAGTATCAGAGTCCATACGCATGATCTCAACTCCTGGAAAGAGCAACCTGAGCTCATCCTCACACTTTTGCGTACCAGCTCCTACAAATTTAAATTCACCGCCACATTCGGGACAGATGCTCTCTGCCCGATATGACGTACCACAGTAGTGACACATCATTCTGTCGTTTGCGGAGTGGTAGGTGAGTGAAACACTGCAATTGGGGCACTGCGGAACATATCCACACTCTCCACATATCAGCTGACGGCTATTACCTCTACGATTAATAAAAAGTATGCTCTGTTCCCCCGAATTTATGTTTTTTTCAAGTTCTCTTTGTAACACCCTACTTATCTGATAGCTGTTTGCATTTTTAAGCTCTTCTCTCATATCGGCAATCATTACAGCCGGAAGCTCATGCCGGTTATACCGCTCTTTTAGCTCAAGCAGCTCGTATTTCCCGGCGGATGCCCAAAAAAAGCTCTCAACAGATGGTGTTGCACTTCCCAATAGCAAAAGTGCCCTCGCCTTTGCTACGCGGTACTTCGCTACGTCTCTTGCGTGATAACGCGGACTGTTTTCTGATTTATACGTGTATTCTTGTTCCTCATCTATCACTATCACGCCTATATCTTTCAGCGGCGCAAAAATGGCAGAACGCGTCCCCAAAACTATATCCGCATCACCATTCTTTATCCGTTTCCACTCGTCATATCTCTGACCCACAGATAAAGCCGAATGTAATATCGCAACACGCTCTCCAAATCTAGCATAAAATATCCTCATCAGCTGAGGAGTAAGGGCTATTTCCGGCACCAGGACCATCGCTGACTTTCCCTCTCTTAGAACATGCTCTATCAGCGACATATAAACCTGAGTTTTCCCACTTCCTGTAACCCCAAAAAGTAGAGCTGCCTTTGCTTCGCTGTCATCCGCAAGCTCGCAGAGCCTATCATATGCCTGCCGCTGCTCGCCATTGAGCTCAGTCTTTCGGTACTCAGTAAATCCAATCCCTGGTCGACGGTATACTTCCCTCTTCTCTGTTTCTACTATTCCCTTTTTTCTAAGCGAATTAATAACCTGCTGTTTACTTCCTGTATAGTAGGTTATCTCTCCCATTGCCACCTCTCCCGCTGAGAGCAAAAATTCCACTACTGCACTTGACGCAGGTGCCCTTCGCTGGTTTTTAATAATATAGTCCTCTGCTTCCTCTTCCGTTATTGCCAGACGAACCATTTGAATAGTTTTGTCTCCAATCCCACGTACAGCGAAGCTCTCTTTTACAAGTATTCCCCTGTCACAAAGATTTTTTAGCCTGCGCTCAAGCCCCGAAATCCCCGGTTCCCTCTCGAGTACCGACTGCTTTATCCCATCTCCTATGAGCGATATTATCCTTTTTTCATCATCATTGACAGTCAGTTGTTCCGCACTCTCCCTGTCCATCCCATCAGCAAAGCGGTAACACGGTTCTATAGAATATAGTGCCCCTGTCGGAAGCATCGCCCGTACTGTTTCATAAAAAGTACAAAAGCATCTCTCCCTCATCCACAAGGCAAGGGATATCTGCTCCTGTGTAAGGACAGGCTCACTGTCCAAAGCCTCAATCACCGTTTTCAGCGCTGAGTGCTCGCTGTATTCCGCTTTCGCAAGCAGTATCGCCTCTCTCCTTCGATTGCCATTTCCAAAAGGCACAACAATCCTCGTCCCAGGCTTCAGCTCTACCATACTGTCAGGTAGAAGATAGTCATATGTATGATCAATCCCATAGGTCACGCCATTTACCGCGACCTTTGCAATTTTCGGCACTGGCATAACCTCCTTTAAATACTACGGCGACGGGATACCCGCCGCCGGTATACTCCTATTTCCCAACAGAGCTTACTATCCCTTCCTTCATCTTGCCGCTGAGCTTTCCCTCCGCAATTTCATTTATAGCAAGCTTAACCGGCTTTTCGCCCAGCTTCTCCATGTTTTCTTCAGCCTCATCAGATATCTCTCTGGCACGCTTTGCCGTAACATTCACCAAAAGATACCGATTATCAATATTTTTAAGAAGATCTTTTATAGCGGGATAAAGCATATTATTTCCTCCTATTTATAGGGATATTCTGGATGCTCGGCAGCTCTCCGCAACGATTATCGAATGGATGCGCTCAACTGCCTCGTCCACAGTATCGTTTATTACTATGTAGTCATACTCTTTTGCCACAGCATATTCCCTTGCCGCAATATTCAATCTGTTACGTATAACCTCATCATTCTCTGTCCCCCTCCCGCGAAGGCGCTTTTCCAGCTCCTCCAGAGAAGGCGGCGCAAGGAATATAAGCACAGTATCCGGCAGCTTCTTTTTTATCTGCACGCCTCCCTGTATGTCTATCTCCAAAAGCACATGCTCCCCGCGCTCTGTGCGCTCTCTAACAGGATCTGCGGGAGTACCATAAAAATTTCCAGCATACTCTGCATGTTCTATCAGTTCATCTCTTTCTATCATTGACCTGAATTTGTCATGCGATACAAAAAAGTAGTGAATTCCTTCTATCTCTCCCTGACGCGGCTGCCTTGTAGTCGCCGAAACAGAGAGAAATATCCCCTCATATTTTTCGATAAGCCTTCTAACTACTGTGCCTTTACCGGCTCCAGATGGCCCCGATACCACAACCAGAACCCCATTACTCATCGATGTCATCCTCCTCGTCCTCCGAGTCATCAAGACGATGGGCAACTGTCTCCGGCTGTATAGCCGAAAGGATAATGTGATCAGAGTCGGTAATTATTACTGCGCGGTTGCGCCGACCGTAAGTCGCATCTATTAGCATCCCCCGATCGCGTGCCTCCTGGATTATCCGCTTTATCGGCGCAGAATCCGGGCTTACGATAGCTATAAGCCTGTTTGCAGAAACCATATTGCCAAAACCAATGTTTATCAGCTTCATCTGAGCTTCTCCTACTCTATATTCTGAACCTGTTCACGAATTTTTTCTATCTCCGCCTTTACATCTACCACTTCACGGGCAATGCTGAGATCATTTCCCTTTGAGCCGATAGTATTCGCCTCGCGGTTAAACTCCTGTATAAGGAAGTCCAGCTTACGCCCAATAGCTCCGCCTGTCTCAAGCATGGTACGAAGCTGTTCAATATGGCTGCGAAGCCGCACCGTTTCCTCGTTTACAGCAATCTTATCGGCATATATAGCAGCTTCGGTCAATATCCTTGCCTCATCAATCCCGCTATCCTGAAGAATGTCCCTCATGCGTGACATCAGCTTCTCCCTATACTCCTCAACTGTCGTTATCGACCGCTTTTCGATCCTTTCCACTGCGCTTTCTATCGTCTCTGCCCGCAAAAGTATATCTGCCTTCAGATTCTCCCCCTCAGCAAGACACATCGACATATAATTTTCAGTTGCTTCAGCCAAAGTACCCGACACAATCTCAAATATAGCCTCCATGTCCTCCTCTGCCTTTGTGACATTAAAAACCTCTGGGAAACGCGCAAGTGACATAATATCTATATTTTCTTCTATACCATATATACTACCCAGCTCTTTTATCGCAGATACATATGCATCGGCAACCTCTCGGTTAAGCTCAACTACCACATTGCTCTCTGTCTCATTTTCTATCGTGATAAATACGTCTACCTTGCCCCTGGATACAGACTTCTGCACCTGGGCTTTCAGCGGTTCTTCCATAAAAACATAAACACGCGGTATACGTATAGACCAGTCAAAATATCTGTGATTTACTGAGCGTATCTCTGCCGTGACACTCCACCCGTTTTCAGTCCTTTGCGCGCGACCATATCCGGTCATACTTTTTATCATAATTTAAATCCCTTTCCGTATTTTTTCACCATAACATCGATAACGCCGGTAAAACAAATATCATATATGACAAAGGCTATATTCCCCGCGATAAATATCAAAGGACCGGCAAACGAATCCGAAAAAAATCCGGACACTATTGCGCTAAAAAATGCCATTGCTATCCCTAATAGGGCATTGAATATCACAATTTTTATAATCCACTCTAGCCAAAGCCTATTCAGCCGTTCAATAAGCTGCTTGAGCATTGGATAATGACCAAAGATAAGTAGATACATTATCCCCCCCGACGGAGCCAGAATAAGTCCAAGCAGTGATGTCGCCAGATATACTAAAAATCCCGGCTTCAATCCCCCTGATATAACAGCAATAGCAGGCAGCATACCTGCAATGGCAATAAGCGTCAGCCTTCCGGTAGGCAAAATCGTCGAAAGATATAAAAGCACCACCGACAGTGCAATCAGAACAGCACAAAGAGTAAGCTTTTTTGTATTCATTTGACCTACCTGCACCCTATGCACGGTATCAGATTACCTCCGCAACATTCACACAGGCAATCTGCACAAATAAGGTTTGTGCAGCAATCGCATGTAGACATACCGCTTCCTCCGTACCCCTGCGGAGCTCTATATGCCCTTCCTCCGTTCTGCATCATGTTGAGCGCCTGACGGTATTCAAAGTTGTTAGGATCCATACTGCATGCAATCTGATAGTTTTTCATCGCTTCGTCAAACCATCCCCGCCGATATGCTATAGCACCTTTTAAAAAGTACCACTCTGCATTTTTGTCAGGCACAGAATTCAGCATATTTTCAGCTTCTGTCAGATTCCCTGCTGCTATATACTGACGTATACGCGCAAATACTCCCGAACCTCCGTAGCTCTGCCGGTATTCCTGTCCTCCTCCATATCCTCCCGAATTACCTCCTGAATATGAAGATGAATGTGAGGAGCCTCCACCTGAGCGCTGCTTCATTATGGTGTCATACGCCTCGTTTATCTCCTTCATCTTTTCCTCGGCAAGATCTGAAAGTGGATTTTGTGCATAGTTATCCGGATGATATTTTCTTACAAGATCCCGGTATGCCTGTTTTATTTCGGCATCAGTTGCCGTTGGTTTAACATTCAAAACCTTATACGGGTCGTTCATTAATTCTTCTCCTTTGCCGCCACTCTCCGCTTAAGACTTCTCCGGTTACACCGTTCAGTCCAAGATAGATTATATTTGCTATCAGCCCTTCCATAGGACCAAAGTCAATCAACTCAAATGCGGATGCCGCAGCTGCCATAGAATGAGAAAGAGTAAGCTTTATCTCTTCCTTTATATTTTCAGGTAAACTGCTTTCAGTTAATCCGTATCTATATATCAGAGGGTTATAGCTACCATCTGATATATCGTCTCCATAGTCGTCGCAGGCATCTATAATATATATCCAACGACCTATGTTATAAAACATATATTCTAGCGCCCGCCGCTCATTTGTGCTGCATTGCGTCTCATGCACCGCTGCAAGAAGTATCTGAGCAAAGCTGTCTGCGCAAGCATCAATGGAGTCGCTTCTGCTCTCCTCGAGTCCCGCAAGTACTCCAAGCCAATGCTCTACCTTTTTTGCAAACTCCGGACGAAATTTAATGCTCTTCCTATACATTGGGGAAACAAATACCCGCAATAGCCTTGTCCCCAGTTTTTTTAAACCTTTCGCATCCCTTATCCCGTCCTCGAGTTTCCAATAAAACAATATCACGGTTATATCCGCAGCCAGAAAGCTTCCTTCTCCGGAACAGGTAATGCATTTTTTCGCAAACGGACTAGCAATACATCGCTTATGTTCAAATCTCAAGTTACCCTCAAGCGCTGAAAGAACAGTGGAAAAAAACGTGAGATCATAACTTAGCATGAAGCGTGCCGGCAGCCCATACCTCTTTTTTAGAGCATGACAGAGCCCACAGTATTCTGCGCGGAATCTCTCATATTCCGCCACCTTCAGCTCTCCCTTTAGCGGACGGACATATCCAAACATAGCCGCCCTCCCATCAAAATTTCTATATTTCTCTTTATCCGCTCTATTTTACTACATTTTATATCCAAATAGCAAGATTTACTGAAAAAGTTTACTGTTTGTTCATCCTTGTAAAGAACCATTAAAAGTGATAACCTTTTTGCCAGAAATTTTCTCCTAAAGCTTTTTGCCGACAACTCTAACCGCTTCCATTAAAATTTTACCTCTTTTTTTACTATCTAGCTTCTTTGCTGCAAATAATCCCGATAAAAATCCAAATATCGCAAAGACTCCTCCTGCCCATTCCAAAGAAAATATTGAAAATCCAGCAATATACCCTGCTATCATAAGCAATACAGGCAGTACATACACAACTGCTGCCATTTTATAGACTTCTTCATTTGAGCTTTCAACAACAACTATATCCCCTTTTTTCGCCCCAGCAGAATTTTTTGCTATGGCATCGACCATCGACTCAGGAGCACATCCACCTCCACACGCTGCACAATTACCCCCACACGCGGACTCTCTCTTCACAGATACTATGCATAGTCCGCCCTCAATAACCTCTTTTACCTCTGCGTTCTGCGTCATAATAGTACCTCAAAACTGTACAGAGGGCGTCGGATCTTCCGGCGCCCGTCTGATTCAGCTTACATCAATAGTTATTTTGTATTCTCCTACGACCCCGGCGCTGGTATAACCATTTATCGTCACACTTGCCGTAACAGAATATCGACCTTCAGATATCGCAGCTCCACTGAGATCTGCCACTATCTGAATATTGTGCTCAAATATTTCGTCTATCGTCTCCTGCTCTCCACGGATAAGCACGGGAAGCTGGTTTGTTATAATATCCACAGTCATCCCGTCAGGCGGGTTGATAACTTCAATATTAGTACAATTCAACGTCTTTGTGACAAGACCGGATAGCTCGATATCCACCACACAGGTAGTCTCTCCACTTATATTTACAACGTCATTTGGAATGATAATCGGATACTCAACTTTTCCGGAATTTATTACCTTTGAAAGATCTATGGTTCCGACAGTTATAGAATTGAGTGCATCAATTATCGCGGCATCTCCTGCAACAGTGATATATTTCGGCTCGATATCGCATACAATATTTGCTTCCGTTGCCCCGCCACCATCTATGATCTCAACCTGTAACGGAACTTCCCGCGTTTTCTGCACCGTCTGCGTTACTGTTATAAATTCGTAGTTTGCGGTGAGCCCGTCTTTTGAAATCTCGTTTCCGTCACTATCATAAAGAGTATACTCAAGGTCAGCAGTTATGGTTCGCTCAACATTCTCCCTTGTCCATACCACCTCGGCGTACGCTATCTTGGAAACAACCGCTTCTGGTCCCGATATCTGCAACGTCTCAGGCGAAGCAACAGGCTCATCAGCAAAGAAACCGTCAGCTACGCTCCCCTCATTTTTAATCCTGACCTCTACCGGTGTAGACTGTACCCTCTCTACCACTACCTCT
>CALXAZ010000191.1 GCA_944386395.1 uncultured Clostridia bacterium | reverse complement strand
TAGACTTTCTTTATTTTGCCAGGAACGAGCTGAAGCATCTGGTCGATGAGATGTACACCCCAATCATACAGCATTCCACCACCGAATTCTTTCTCGCCGCGCCAATCGCCCGGGATGCCGCGAGAGCCGAAAATACGGCTTTCAATTCGGAATACACGACCAAGTGTTTTTTCATCGAATATATTTTTAATCATTAGATAGTCATCGTCCCAGCGACGGTTCTGACGGACTGTAAACTGCATGCCCGTCTCTTTCTGGCAAGCCATGATCTCCTCCAGCTCCGCAACATTAAGAGTTACAGGCTTTTCACAGATAACATGTTTTCCGGCACGCATCGACTCACATACAATGTCTTTATGAACATGATTTGGCGTAGCGCAGAGAACGATATCGACATTAGGATCATTGAGCACTGCCTCGAAGCTATCGTAGGTATTCATACCTTTGGAGCGTGCCCACTCCTGACGCTCCTCTCGAATATCGAAGGTTCCTGCAAGCTCTACGCGATCGAGAGCGAAGAGCCTTTCAGCGTGCTGTCCACCCATGCCACCGCAGCCAACTATAGCAATGGCAAGCTTATTGTTTATCATTTTATATCCTCCCTAATATAACTGATTCAAAAAAGTAATCGATTGCTGTTATGTTATTAGTATTACATTTGCAGGCGAAAATGTCAAGTAAAAAAAGAAAGATTTCAGTATATTTTTACAATAGCCGTAAAATTTTAATGGATATTCTGGATGTAAAGCACAAAATTCGAAAAATTATAGTTGTATAAATAAGTGCACGCGCAAAAAACTTGCTTTTTACATTATATTTGATAAAATAATTCTATAAGTAGGAAAATTAACTGTAAAATTTATTGGAGAAAAAGATGGCAATAGTAAGTGTAAACAATGCCGGCAAGGATTTTGGCGATATAACAATACTTGAGCATATCACATTTGAGGTTCAGGAAAAGCAAAGAGTTGGTCTTGTTGGTAAAAATGGTGCCGGAAAAACAACGCTGATAAAGCTGATTTCTGGGGTCTATGAATGTGACGAGGGAAGCGTATATATTCCTTCTGCGGTGAAGCTAGGGGTGCTGGATCAAATACCCAATTATCCGGATCATATGACGGTAGACGATGTGCTGAGAACGGCTTTTTCGGGGCTTGATCGTATAAAAAGGCGGATGAATGAGCTGGAAAAAATGATGTCCGAAAGTGACGACCCTTCTCTTTTAAGAGAGTATGGTGAGCTTTCTGCTGCCTATGAGGTACAGGGAGGGTATGAGACAGATATTGAGATAAATAAAATTGCAAACGGTCTCAACATTTCGACAAATATGCGAAAAAGTTCTTTTAATCGTCTGTCAGGAGGGGAGAGAACTAGAATAAACCTTGGCAGGATGATTCTTATGAATGTGGATTTAATGCTTCTGGATGAGCCTACTAACCACTTGGATATGCAATCGGTGGAATGGTTGGAGGATTTTATAAACAACTCATATAAAGGCGCTGCAATAATTATTTCACACGACAGATATTTTCTGGACAGAACTGTTACGCGGATAATCGAAGTGGAAAATCTGACAACAAGAGTATGGGAAGGAAATTATTCTGCATATATTCATCAGAAAGAAGAAGAACGTAGGGCAGCAGAATCCCGAATAAAAGAGGACGAGAAAAAAATAAAACAGTTAGAATATACTGCCCGGCGGCTTCATTCAATGGGTACTAAAAAGCAGCACAAGACTGCATTCAATATCGAAAAAAGAATTGAAAGAATGCGAAAGGAGCAGCCGCTTTTAATTAAGCAGGGAAAAAATATACGTGCAAGCTTTACCGGAGCTGGTCGCTCGGGAAATGATGTTTTAGAAATAAATGGACTTAAAAAGAGCTATGGAGACAGAGTACTTTTTTCAGGTGTGGATCTGGAGGTCAAAAAGGATGATCGAATAGCGATAATAGGTTCGAATGGAGCAGGAAAGACTACTCTCCTTAAAATAATTCTGGGTGAGGAACCATATGACAGCGGAAGAGTAAAGTGGGGAGTTGGTGTAAAAAAGGCATATCTTCAGCAGATAGTATCCTTTGCAAATGAACGTACCACCGTCCTTGATTGTGTTATATCTGAATTAAATGTCTCTCCAGAAGTGGCGAGAAACCGGCTAGGTAGTTTCCACTTTTTTGGAGATGATGTGTTTAAGCTGGTGTATGAGCTTAGTGGGGGTGAGAAGAGCAGGTTAAAACTATGTATTTTGATGTATCAAGGTGTAAATATGCTCATATTGGATGAGCCAACAAACCATCTGGATATCCAGTCCCGAGAATGGGTAGAGCAGGCGATAGATAACTTTGATGGAACCCTGCTTTTGGTGTCACACGACAGATATTTTGTTAGCCATTTCGCCGAGCGGATATGGTCCCTTGAAAATGGGGGTATCGTGGATTTCGACGGTGGCTATGAAGAATATCGTGAATATTCTGAGGCTATCCGTTCAGAGAAAAACCAAGAATCAGAAGCCACAGAGAAGAGAGATAACAAAAGAGAAAAACCTACAACGGTTAAGAAGCACTCTAAGGAGTATGATAACCTTCGAAAGCAGGTCCCTGTGCTTGAGCGGGATATTGAAAAAAAGGAGCAGGAGCTCTCCGCGTTGAATGAAGAGATGAACCTTGTGGCATCAGATCATATTAAACTGAGCGACGTGCTCGAAAGAAAACAAATTATCGAAAACGAGCTTGAGATGCTAATGACACGTTGGGAGGAAATTCTTGAGAAAATAGAAAATTAAAAAATGCGGTCTGGGTGCGACGCCAGACCGCATTTTAAATTTTTTCGGGTTTATTCCTCGTCCCAGTTGTGCCATATCTCCTGTACATCATCGTTATCTTCGAGCATTTCAATAAGCTTGGACATATTTTTTATGTCATCTTCGTTTGTAAGCTTGACATAATTTTGTGGCACCATTTCTATCTGAGCACTGATAAAGCTGTAGCCTGCGGCTTCGAGCGCTTCACGTACAGAGCTGAAGTCTGCAGGGTCGGTATATATCTCAAAAACCTCTGCATCCGCAGAAAAGTCAGAAGCTCCTGCATCAAGAGCTGCCATCATGACCTCATCTTCATCGAGATCTCCTCGTTCGATTATAATAACACCTTTTTGATCGAACGACCATGAAACACAACCAGTGGCTCCGAGATTCCCGCCATACTTATCAAAATAATGCCTTACTTCAGAAGCAGTCCTGTTGCGGTTGTCTGTTGTTGCCTCAACAATTACCGCAATTCCACTCGGACCATACCCTTCGTAAGTAATTGCCTCATAATTCGAAGAATCACCACCTCCGGCAGCGCGGGAAATAACACGCTGTATGTTGTCATTTGGAACATTGGCAGCCTTTGCCTTTGCAATGACGTCACGAAGCTTACCGTTTGCATCCGGGTTTGCCGAACCGCCGTCACGTATGGCAAGGATGATTTCCCGGGAAAGCTTTGTAAATATTTTGGCTCTCTGGGCATCTGTCTTTCCCTTTTTCTGTTGAATGTTATGCCATTTAGAATGTCCGGACATGTATAAAACTCCTAACGTTAAGTGAATAAATCATCCGCAAAACGGATATATGATAAAATACCAAAATATTATAGCAGAAAAACGCTGTTTTTTCAATAGTATTTGATAAAACGATCGCCTTTTATGCCTTTGGTTTATTGCTCGGTGGAACAAAAGTTTTCCACCTGTTGCCAATGATTTCCTGGGCACTCATCATTATAATAAACGCCCTCGGATCGGTGCTCATAATTATGCGTTTAAGCTGAATAACTTCCTGCTTTTTCGCCGCACACAGAAGGATAGTATGCCGGTGGTGTGTAAACATTCCTTCGCCACTGAGGGAAGTAACGCCTCTGTCCATACCTTTAAATATTGCACTAGCAATCTCCTCCGGCTTATCAGTTATGATAAATGCTGCGTTTGAGCTATCGACACCTGTGAGAATTCTGTCAATCATTGTTGAGGACAAAAACTGCACGATAATGGCGTAGAGCAATCCCTCCATCAGAGACTCCATATCCACGCTATATATGATTGCGCCGGCAAGTACTACTACCGCGTTTATCATCAGATTGAGCTTGCCTATCGGGCGACCAGTTCTCGTACTTATAACCTTTGAAACAATGTCGCTTCCACCAGTAGTGCCGCCTCGCGCAAATATAATCCCGAGCCCTGTCCCCATAAGTACTCCGCCGTATAGAGCAGCAAGCAAGCGATCACCTTCAAAGCGTGGTAAAAACAGGGCAAATGTATCTATTAGCACTGCGTTAACCACTATTGCGTATGTTGTCCGAGAAATAAATTTTCGCCCAAGCATTTTATATCCAACAAAAATCAAAGGAAGATTGAGCACAAAAGTGCCAATACCGACAGGAAAGCTAAATAAATGGTCGAATATGAGCGCAAGACCTGCAACGCCTCCGAGCGGTATCTGAAGCGGACGGATAAACATTATTACGGCAACAGCATATATGGCGCAACCAAGAGTTATGAGGATAAAATCCAATATTGCGTTTTGCTGAGGAGTAAGCTCTTGAGAGGAAAATCTTTGACTGAGGGATTTCATGTTACACACCTCTTGAAGAAAATATTGTACAAATCTAATCTGTAAAATCTTTTGGTTAATTTTTACAAATTATTAGAAGTTACGTCTTTACAATCTGTTATTATAGCAAAGAGCTCGTTTAACCGGTCGCGTCTACCACACAGGTACAGATAACCCCAAAGAGCTTCAAAGCCTGTGGAACTCTGATATATTGTACGATTTGCGTGTTTTGGTACAGTTTTTACTTTTGCATTCCTTCCTCTGGTATAAACTGATAGCTCTTCTTCTGAAAGAACAGAGGATATCTTTTGAAATGCCTTATTTTGAGCCGCAGCATTTACAAATTTCAGCGTCTCTTCGTGTAAACTGTGGTTTGAAAACTTGTGGTTTATACACATAAAAGTACGAACCATTAACTCGTATACACCGTCACCAAGATGAGCAAGAGCTAAAATGCTCTGGGAATTTACATCAGGTTTATTAAGTGAGATATCGAAATAATCCATAATCCGAACCTCTTAATATCAGTTTTTGGTTATATACTTTGATGCGGATTTCAACATTAATCGTTTCGTTCCACTATCAAAAGCCACTTCTATCAAAGCGTCGCCTCCCATAGGTTTTATATCGAGTACCATCCCGGTTCCAAAAGCTTTGTGTTGGATACTGTCGCCTTTGCTTAGAGAGAGCATGGCTCCCTGATTGTGAACAAAAGAGCTCTCAGGTAAGCTGGCAACATGTTTCTGCATGTGAGACTTCCGTTCGGTATATGTTGGAATCATATCTGACTTGCGTTTTTCCGTGGCGTCCTCTGGGATCTCTTCGACAAAACGGGATGCTCGGTTATACGAAGTCTGACCAAACAACATTCTTTGTCGGGCATGTGTGACATAAAGCTGCTCGCGCGCACGCGTTATTCCTACATAACAGAGCCGGCGCTCCTCCTCCAGCTCTTCTGGGAAGCCAATAGTACGGAATCCAGGGAATAAACCCTCTTCCACTCCAGCAAGAAAAACCACAGGAAATTCAAGTCCCTTGGCGCTGTGTATTGTCATCATCACAACAGCATCGGCATCTGAATCATATTTTTCTATGTCGGTAAAAAGGGATACTTCATCAAGAAAACCATCAAGAGATGGTTCTTCAGCATCCTGTTCATAATTAACTATGTTAGATTTTAGCTCAAGTACGTTTTCTATTTTCGTTCTAAATTCTGGCTCTGTCAGCTCTTTCTCTTCTAGCATTTTCAGATAACCGGTAGATATCAGCACCTCATCATAAAATTCGGAGAGAGGGATGGTGCCCAGTTTATTGCGAAGTCCGAGAATCATATCTGCAAAAGCACGAATCTTTGTAGCTGAACGTAAGAGCTGCTGATACTCAGAAGCGTTTACAATTATATCAAACATTGATTTTCCCTGCGAGGCGGCCAGATAAGAAATAGTTTCAATTGTTTTTAAGCCGATCCCTCGTGGTGGTGAATTGATTATACGTGTAAGGCGTAGGTCATCCGATAAATTGTGAATTACCCATAGATAAGCAAGCATATCTTTAATTTCGGCACGATCAAAGAAGCGCATTCCGCCGATTATACGATAGGGGATACCGTTTCGCTTAAATGCATCCTCAATTCGGTTTGATTGAGCGTTCATCCGATATAGCACCGCATAGTCACGAAATCTCCTGCCTGAAGCCATACCTCCCATTATCTGCTGAGCGATAAACTGTGCCTCGTCGGTATCGTCGTAGGCGTTATATATCACTACTGGTTCTCCGTCCTCGTTTCTAGTCCAGAGCTCTTTGCCTTTGCGCCCTTCATTGTTGCTGATAACGCCATTTGCAGCAGTGAGGATATTTTTTGTACAACGGTAGTTTTGCTCAAGCTTAATGATTTTTGTTTTTGCATGCTGATGTTCAAAGGAGAGAATATTTTCGATGGTGGCTCCGCGAAATCTGTATATAGACTGATCATCATCTCCAACAACGCAAAGATTTCCCCATTTTCCCGCAAGTGTTTTTGCAAGCAGATACTGAAGATTATTTGTATCCTGATATTCATCTATCAGAACATACCTGAACTTGTTCTGATAATATTCACGGACATCGTCGAACTGTAAAAGCAAAGTAACTGTGAGCAGTATAATATCGTCAAAGTCGAGTGCATTTGCTTCTTTCATACGCCGCTGATATTCGGCATAGGCTTTGGCAATCCTCGAAGCCCGATAATCGGAACCCTCGGAAAAAGCAGATTCATAGTCCTGGGGCCATACCATTTTATCCTTCGCAATACTTATGTATTTTAACACAGATTTTGGCGTAAATGTCTTTTCTTCAAGGTGCAGATCTGAGACGATAGATTTCA
>CALXAZ010000190.1 GCA_944386395.1 uncultured Clostridia bacterium | reverse complement strand
TGATACGCTTATATTTAGGGGTGCATCAGCCACTGTTTTAAATTATGTTCAGTTTTTTACAGGAAATTATATATTGAATGTTGCTATAATATCATGGTTTGTCGCTCAGCTAGTTAAAATCATAATTGAGCTTATTGCACATAAAACACTTGATCTTAGACGAATTATGGGCTCTGGCGGAATGCCAAGCTCACACGCTGCATGCACTGTAGGATTGACAACTGCAACTTTCAAGGTATGTGGACACACGTCTCCAGAATTTGCTATTGCATGTGTTTTTGCTTTTATTGTAATGTATGACGCTTTCAACGTAAGACATTCTGCCGGTGAGCACGCAAAAGTTCTCAATTATATGATAAAAAACTGGAAAGAAACTACCCCAGACATATTTAGCAAAGAGCTAAAAGAGCTCCTTGGACATACTCCTCTTCAGGTGTTTGTCGGAGCACTTATCGGTCTTGCAATAGGCATACTTATTTGATATACTGAATATACGTTTTCTACTGAATATAAAGAATCTTTATTCATTGTATTAATATTATTAGCAATTAAGAGGGCATTTGATGAGGTATTTGGACAGCATTAATTCGCCAGAGGATTTAAAAAAACTTAATTATGACAAGTTAAATGTGTTGTGTTCTGAGATACGTGATGAGCTAATACATTCAGTTTCCAAAACCGGTGGGCATCTTGCTTCAAACCTCGGGGTGGTCGAATTAACTGTTGCTTTACACAAAGTGTTTGATTCATCAAAAGATCGGATCGTTTTTGATGTTGGTCATCAGTGTTACACACATAAAATGCTTACGGGTCGACGTGACAAGATGGATACTCTCAGGCAGTACGGCGGGATTTCAGGATTTCCAAAGCCTACCGAAAGCTTGCATGATGCATTTGTTGCCGGACATGCGTCTACATCAATATCAGCAGCCCTGGGCATGGCGCGTGCGCGCACACTTAAAGGAGATTCCTACCATGTAATAGCCATTATTGGCGATGGTGCTCTCACCGGGGGAATGGCATACGAAGCTCTAAATGACGCCGGACAGAGCCGGGAACGTATAATTGTACTCCTTAACGACAATGAAATGTCTATACAGCACAATGTCGGAGGAGTTGAAAGGCAGCTTGGAAGGCTCAGATTAAAGCCTCAGTACACCAAACTCAAAGACAACTTCAGAAGGTTTACAGCTAAAACCCCCGGAGGAAAATACCTTTACAGGTTCGTTCACAGAGCAAAGCTGATGGCAAAGAGTCTGGTGATACACGGCAGCATGTTTGAGGATATGGGCTTTACCTACCTTGGTCCTGTAGATGGTCATGATTTAAAGTCGCTTTGTAGCCTCTTTGAGATAGCAAAAGGATATGCCGGTCCTGTACTTATTCATTTAACTACCAAAAAGGGTAAAGGTTATAAATATTCAGAAGAACATCCTGATCTATATCATGGGGTTTCAAAATTTGATGTTGACTCTGGTCAGGCTATTTCAAAAAGTCCCAAAAGCTTTTCAGATGTTTTTGGCGAAGAACTGTTAAAAATTGCAGATACAAACAGTAAAATCTGCGCTATCACAGCTGCAATGCAGTATGGAACTGGTTTAGATGGTTTTGCGTCAAAATATCCAGAAAGGTTTTTTGATGTTGGCATAGCAGAGGAACACGCCGTAACGATGGCCGCCGGTATGGCTGCCGGAGGGATGATTCCGGTATTTGCCGTATACTCTACCTTTTTACAGCGTGCTTACGATATGCTCATACACGATGCGGCACTATCAAACGAACATATAGTATTTGCCGTAGATAGAGCTGGTATAGTTGGAGAGGACGGTGAGACGCACCAAGGAATTTTTGACGCTGCTTTTCTTGCACAAATTCCAAATATAAAGATTCTTTGTCCTTCAAGCTATGAAGAGTTAAGAATAATGCTTAATAAAGCCATTCAAATGAACAGTCCAGTCGCAGTAAGATATCCTCGCGGAGGAGAAGGGATATATCACGGTAGCTCCACAGGACTCTCAGAAGTGCTGAAAGTTGGTAAAGATATAACCCTTGTCAGCTATGGTATTCTTATAAACGAGACTATTAGGGCTGCTGAGCTTTTAGAAAACGATGGGGTAGAATCCGAAGTTGTAAAGCTTAATACATTGTCTCCATTGGACTTGCAAGGCATTATACTTTCTGTCAGAAAAACAGGAGCCATTATTGTAGCCGAAGAATGTATAGCAGAAGGTTCAGCTGGTCAGAGACTTTTTGCCGGACTTGCTGAAAAAGGAATAAGTGCTAAAGCTAGGCTGCTAAATATTGGAAATCGATTTGTTCCGCACGGAACTGTAAGTCAGCTTTGGAAGTTGTGCGGAATTGACGCTGGTTCCATATACAAAACTGCGTTGGAGGTGCTCTCAGATGAAGGAAAAATCGAGACTCGATCAGCTTCTCTTTGAGCGAGGGTTTTCCGAAAGCCGTGAAAAAGCAAAGACAACCATAATGAGTGGCATTGTATTTGTTAACGGTACAAGGATAGATAAACCAGGAATGTCCGTTAACGTCGACTCAGATATTGAAATACACGGAAATACATTAAAATATGTCAGTCGGGGAGGCTTAAAGCTTGAAAAAGCCATTTATGAATTTGGTGTCAAGCTGTCTGGTGTTGTGGCAGCCGATATTGGTGCGTCTACAGGAGGTTTTACAGATTGCATGCTGATAAATGGTGCAAAAAAGGTCTTTGCAATAGACGTTGGCTATGGTCAGCTTGCATGGAAGCTGAGAAACGATGAAAGGGTTATTGTTATGGAGCGGACAAATATCCGTTCAGTCACTCCTGAAATGATTGGCGAACCTCTTGATTTTGCCTCTATTGATGTTTCGTTTATTTCTTTAAAATTAGTTTTGCCATGCGTATATGCACTTCTCAAGGATGGCGCCCAGGTGTTGGCTCTTGTTAAGCCACAATTTGAAGCGGGAAGGGGCAAGGTTGGAAAAAAAGGAGTTGTGCGCGACCCGGAAACTCATCTTGAAGTTTTAAAAGCTTTTATTAACAATGCCAAAGATGCAGGATTTGGAGTTAAAAATTTAACCTTTTCTCCTATTAAAGGTCCAGAAGGCAACATCGAATATCTTGCCCAGCTATTCAAGGATGATATTTCTGAAAATATTGACCTGCAGGCTCTTGTCAAACTATCACATGACACATTATAATACGTGAAACGCAGGAGGCTTTCATGAAAACTATTTTGTTGTGTCCAAATCCCAACAGAGACATAGGTATGGCGATTACAGAAAGAGTTATATCCATTTTAAATGCCATGCAGATGAGGATAATTGTTGAGGATGATTTAGAGCATACTTTTTCTGGCAATATAAACCGCAGTCCAATAGAAACTGCGGTAAAGCAGTGTGACATGATAATCTCTCTTGGCGGAGATGGCACGATCCTTAGGCTTGCTACTCTTGCGGCAAAAGCTGACAAACCTATACTGGGAATAAATACTGGAAATGTTGGTTTTTTAGCTGAGCTTGAAAAGAATGAGATATCCTTTATCACAGAAGTTATAGAAGGAAATTATAGTGTAGACGTCCGCTCCATGTTATCTGTTTTTGTCCGTCGTCGTGACAAAGAATTATTTATAGGCACAGCTCTCAACGATGCTGTTATCCGAAGCCGCGGAGAAGTCCGTACAGTTACTCTTGATTTATGGTCTAATGGATATTTTTTCAGTAGTATAAAAGGTGACGGAATAATAATCGCTACTCCTACTGGTTCAACTGCCTATTCTCTTTCTGCTGGCGGACCTATTGTTGATCCGTCCTCTGATATAGTTGTTGTTACTCCAATCTGCGCACATTCCCTAGGTGTTAAAAGTTTTGTTTTGCCTGCTGAAAACGTTGTCGTAGTGGATAATAGATCAGCTGAATCGGTTTTTTTATCAGTAGATGGAGTGACAGGATTTCAGCTACAAGCCGAAGATTTGGTCGTAACCAGGAAATCAGAGCTATTTTGCAAACTTATTCGTTTAAAAAATCACTCCTTTTATGATATAATAAAAGACAAGCTTACATATTGAGGAGGCGGGGCATGAAATCATTGCGACACAGCAGGATATTGGATATAATTCAAAGCAATATCATAGAAACACAGGAGCAGCTGGCTGATTGCCTCAAACAGGTTGGCATCGAAGCAACTCAGGCAACCATTTCCCGCGATATTAAAGAGCTGAGATTGCAAAAGATCCTGACCAGTGATGGACGATACCGATACTCTGCAATGACAAAGGACAGTGAACCAAACCTTGACAGCCGGTTGATAAATATATTTAGGGAAGGAGTCGTTTCTGTAGACTCTGCTGGAAATATTGTCGTTTTAAAGACTCTGTCGGCATTAGCACCTGCTGCCTGCTCGGCTGTTGATTCAATGAGACTTGAATCAGTAGTAGGCACGCTGGCAGGGGATGATACTGCAATAATGATAATGAGAGATGAGGACTCTGCCGAAGCATTTTGCGCAAAAGCCCTGAAGCTCATGAAATCCAAATAAACAGGTGAAAATATGCTTACTCTGCTCCATATAGAAAATATAGCGGTGGTAGAACGCGCAGACATTGAATTTGGCGAGCATTTTAATGTTTTAACTGGTGAAACAGGTGCTGGAAAATCTATCATCGTAGACGCTATTAGTGCCATTTTAGGAGAACGTACTTCAAAAGATATTATTCGTTCTGGCGCAAAAAGTGCCGTAGTGAGTGCAGTATTTTCTGATTTACAGTCTGGGGTGCTCGAATGGCTCGATAAAAACGGATATGAGCCCGATGAGGATGGAAGTCTGTTGATTAGCAGACAGATAAATACAGAGGGGAAAAATATATGTAGAATAAATGGTATTCCAGCAACTGTTCCTATGCTGAAACAGCTAGGAGTTTTTCTTGTAAATATTCATGGACAGCATGGTAATCAGCAACTTTTAGACGACAAGTTCCATCTCACATATCTTGACCGCTTTGCTGCTCATGATGCTTTGGTTTTGGAATATCTGGAGGCTTATTCGTCTGTACTGGAAATAGACCGCGAGATAGAACGTCTTTCTATTGATGAAGACGAAAAAGCGAGGAGGATAGGCGAACTTGAATATAGGATTAATGAAATCGATTCTGCATCGCTGAAGCACGATGAAGATACTGAGCTTGAAACCCGCGTAAAAATACTCCGTAATGCGGAAAAGATATCAGAAGCCCTCGAAATCGCTTTCTCCTCTCTATATGGCAGTGATGATTTTGAGGGAGCTATATCTTTTCTGATATCTGCTGAACAGTCTGTGTCCTCTGTAAACAAAGTAAATGATGAACTGGCGGAGCTCGCCAAGAAATTGACGGAGCTGCGATATTTGGCAACGGATATTGCCGAGGAACTCCGTGATTTGCGTGAAAATTATGATTTTTATCCCGGTGAAATAGATGAAGCCGAAAATCGCCTGGATACTATCCGCCGTCTCAAAAGAAAATATGGCGGAGATATTAGTGATGTGCTGAATAAGCTTGAATGCTATCGACATGAGCTTTCAGAAATAGAATTTGCAGAAGATACTCTTGATAGTCTAAAGTCTGAAAAGATAATAGCAGTAAAAGCTGCTACTGAAGCCGGTAGGAGACTCACCGAAAGCCGTAGAAAAGCAGCTAGCCTGCTTGAGGCAAGGATAACTGAGGAGCTTGAGCAGCTTGATATGGCAAGAGTGAAGTTTTATGTAGAAATTTTAACAGGGGACAGGTTAACTTCTTCTGGTCTTGATAATGTACATTTTTTAATTTCTGCCAATGCCGGCGAAGAGCCAAGACCGATATCCCGTATAGCTTCCGGTGGCGAGCTTTCACGAATAATGCTGGCGCTGAAAAATGTATTAGCAGAAAATGATGATATCCAAACACTTATCTTTGATGAAATTGATTCGGGCGTAAGCGGTCGGGCCGCGCAAAGGGTTGCTGAGAAGCTAGCGTCTGTTGGGCAAAAAAAGCAGGTATTATGCGTGACCCATCTCCCTCAGATAGCCGCAATGGCTGATACACACTTTCTCATAGAAAAAAGTGAGCGCAACGGGCGCACTTTCACGTCGGTTCGTTCTCTGGATCTGAGGGAAAGAGCCACCGAGGTAGCAAGAATTATAGGTGGCGCAGAAATAACAGATATTACATTAAAAAATGCGTCAGAGCTTATAGACTCTGCACAAAACTATAAAAAGACAAAATTGAGGTGTAACTGATGACTTTATTCGAAGAACTAAAGGCTCGCGGTCTGGTAGCTCAGACAACGAACGAAGAAGAAATAGCAGAGCTGATAAACAACGGTAAGGCAATTTTCTATATTGGATTTGATCCAACGGCAGATAGTCTGCACGTTGGGCATCTTATGCAAATGATTGTTATGCGCCACCTGCAAAAAGCTGGGAACAAACCCATTGCTCTTCTTGGAGGAGGTACCGCAATGGTCGGCGACCCGAGCGGCAGGACAGATATGCGTGCAATGCTTACACAAGAAGAAATTCAGAAAAATATTGCAAAATTCCGTATTCAGATGGGTAAAATTGTGGATTTTGATAACGGAAATGCAATAATGGTAGATAATGCCGAATGGCTCTTAAACCTGAACTATGTTGAATTTTTAAGGGATATAGGTGTCCATTTCTCTGTAAACCGTATGCTGACAGCTGAGTGCTTTAAGACAAGACTTGAGAGAGGTCTTTCTTTTCTGGAGTTTAACTATATGCTTATGCAGGGCTATGATTTCTATATGCTCAACGAAAAATACGGAGCCAATTTACAGAGTGGGGGCGATGATCAATGGTCAAACATACTTGCTGGTGCAGATCTTATCCGTCGTAAGACTGGTAAGACCGCTTATGGAATAACTTTCACTCTGCTGCTTACCTCAGAGGGTAAGAAGATGGGAAAAACGCAGAAGGGAGCCGTTTGGCTTGATCCGGAGAAAACATCCCCATATGAGTTTTACCAGTACTGGCGTAATGTAGATGACGCAGACGTTATCAAAACAATGAAAATGGTAACTTTCGTCCCTCTGGATGAGATTGCACAGTATGAAGGTCTGGAAGGTGCTGAGCTAAACACTGCTAAGGAACGCCTTGCATATGAAATAACAAAAATTGTACATGGTCAGCAAGAAGCCGAAAAAGCACAATCTGCTGCACGATCTCTATTTGGGGCTGGTGCATCAGATGCCAATATGCCCAAAACAGAGCTTGACAATTCAGAGTTTACTGATGGCAAAATTTCCATAACAGATCTGTTGGTAAAATCTAAGCTAGCTCCTTCAAAAGGTGAAGCACGCAGGCTTATTGACCAGGGTGGAATCTCCGTTGATGATGAAAAAATTAGTAGTGTTACTGAGACTTTCGAAATCAGCCGATTCTCTGGAGATGGTATTGTAATCAAAAAAGGAAAGAAAGTATTCCACAAAGTTGTGATAAAGTAAAAACAAAGACCTATGCATGCACAACAAGCATAGGTCTTTTATTATCATATCATAGCAGTATCGTATACAGCTCCTCAAGCGCAGCAATTTCATATGTACATATACAGTCCGTTTTGTTCTCCATCCTTCTTGGATTATACCAGCAAGTGTCGATGCCGGCATTATTTCCTCCGCGAATATCCGAAGAAAGGGAATCTCCAATTATAAGCGATAAATCCTTCGAAAACTCAGGATGCTTTGCAAACAAATAGTCAAAATATCTTTTATCTGGCTTTTGATATCCCGCAACTTCAGATATAATCACATCTTTAAAATATGGGGCAAATCCTGACAAAGAGAACCTACTTCTCTGGGTCTTTTTAATACCATTAGTAACAAGGATTAACGTAAAGTCCCGACTAAGATTCCGGCACAGCTCAAGAGCTCCCGGAATGAGTTGAGCATTTTTTTCAAGCTCAGAAACATATATACTGTTTGCCTGTTTGCCATCATAATCAAATCCCAGATCTTTAAACAGCTTACTAAACCGCATTGCCTGAATATCACTCTTTTGTATCTCACCACGTTCAAATGCCTTCCATAGGTCGTCATTTATTTGGGAATATCGAGGGTACACTGAGGCAATATATCCCGGAATACCTATGATATCGGCAGTAGCATAAAAAGCAGATCTCTCTGCTTCGGAAAAATCAAAAAGCGTACCATCAGCATCAAAAAGAAGAAGATTATATTTTTTAATCATATTTAATCTCCAATCCAACCTTACAGTTCACTAATGATATCATCCATGCTGTAAAGACCAGATGGTTTCCCCGCGATAAAAGCAGCAGCCTTTATCGCTCCATTTGCAAAGACAGTACGTGAAGACGCTGAGTGACTAATTCGCATAACTTCATCATTTCCAGCAAAAATTACCTCATGATTACCAACAATAGTACCGCCTCGTATCGAGTGTATGCCAATCTCCTTTTTGTCGCGGGCTTTTCTGACCGGATGTCTGTCATATATATATTCGGCAGTATATGGAAGCTGTTCAGCAACAGCATCTGCCAGAATAATCGCCGTACCTGAAGGAGCATCAATTTTTTTATTGTGGTGTTCTTCAACTATCTCTATGTCATATGCATCCCCCAACAGCTTTGCTGCCTGCTTTACAAGGGAAGATAGAAGATTTATCCCAAGCGACATATTTGCAGATCGAAACAGAGCTATGCTATTCGAGGCAGAATTAATCTCTTCTATCTGCTCATCCGAATAGCCAGTTGTTGCAAGTACCGCTGGAACATGATTGCTGACACAGTATTCCAGCAGGTCACTAAGCACCGCTGGGTTTGAAAAGTCTATAACCGTATCGACCTTTACAGGAACATCAGAAATATCTGCAAACACCGGAAAATCAGCATACGGATGTGTATTTATATCCACTCCCGCGGCTATTCTCATATCCTCGCGTTCAGAAATTATATCCGTTATTACACGACCCATTCTTCCGTTACACCCGGAAAGAAGTATATTTATCATTTATTTTGCACTTCCTTAAATTTTTAGCTTATAAGCCCAAGTCGCTCCATAGCTTTTTTCAATTTTTCCAAATTACTTGGCTCCATCTCACAAAGAGGCATACGGAGATCTCCAACTTCCATTCCCATAAGGTTCATTGCAGTTTTCACCGGTATAGGATTAGTTTCAATAAACAGCGCCTCCATTATCTCATGCAGAGAAAGCTGAAGCTTTGCTGCCTCATTGAAATTTCCTTCGAGGCATAGCCGCGCGAGCTGAGAGATCTCTTTCGGCATGATATTTGACACAACCGATATAATACCCTTTGCTCCAAGAGCCATCAGAGGCACTGTCTGATCATCATTTCCGCTCCACAGATTAAAATCATCGCCACACAGTGAAAGTGTTTTTGCGACCAGTGAAAAATTTCCCGAAGCTTCTTTGACACCATTGATATTCGGGTGCTTTGAGAGCTCCTTATATGTTTCGGCAGTAAAGCCCATACCTGTTCGCGACGGAACATTGTACAGGATAATCGGGATTCCGACACGATCGGCTACGTACTCATAATGCTTGATAAGACCCTTCTGTGTTGTCTTATTGTAATATGGAGTGACCATAAGCAGCGCATCTGCACCGGATTTTTCAGCATTTTGAGACATCATTAACGCATGAGCGGTATCATTTGAGCCTGTACCCGCAATAACTTTTATGCGCCCGGCAACCTTTTTTATGCAGTACTCAACAGTTGCAAGGTGCTCGGGGATCGTCTGTGTGGAAGCCTCTCCAGTTGTCCCGCAGACTACTATCGCATCAGTTCCATTTGCAATCTGCATTTCAATAAGCTCGCCAAATTTCTCAAAGTTAACAAAATCCTCTGTAAAAGGTGTAACTATTGCTGTACATGACCCTGTAAATACCGGAGTTTTCATAAAAAATCAAATCCTTTCAATCTCTAGTCCATGTATCCTTCTGCGCACAAAAGCTCAGCCAGCAAAACTCCGCCGCCCGCTGCTCCTCTCAAGGTATTGTGCGACAAGCATACAAATTTTATGTCGTACTGAGTATCCTCACGGAGGCGACCAATCGAAATAGCCATTCCTCCTTCAAGATCGCGGTGCAACTTTGTCTGAGGATAGTCGTCCTCCTCGAAGTAATGAAGGAACTGCTTTGGTGTAGACGGAAGACCAAGCTCCTGCGGGCGCCCTCTATAAGAAGCCCATCTTTCCTTTATCTCTTCTATCGCTGGCTTATTTTCAAACTCAACGAATACAGCCGCCATATGTCCGTCCGATACTGGAACCCGAAGGCACTGAGCTGTAAAAGCAGGGGAATCAGCTGGGACTATTTGCCCGTTTTCTATCTTTCCCCATATTTTAAGTGGCTCTTTTTCCGACTTTTCTTCCTCTCCACCGATATATGGAATGACGTTATCGATCATTTCCGGCCATCTTTCAAAAGTTTTTCCGGCACCTGAAATTGCCTGATAGGTGCAGGTCAGAACACGATTTACACCATATCCCATTAAAGGATGTATGGCCGGTACATAGCTTTGCAGAGAACAGTTGGATTTCACGGCAACAAATCCTCTTTTTGAGCCTATCCTTTTACGGAAAAATGGTATGATCTCCGCATGCTCCGGATTTATTTCTGGAATTATCATTGGGACATCCGGTGTAAACCTATGTGCCGAGTTATTGGATATAACCGGACACTCAAGCTTTGCATAGCTCTCTTCCAGAGCGCGTATTTCATCCTTTGGCATATCAACTGCACAGAATACAAAGTCCACACTGCCGGCAATTTTTTCTTTGGCTGCCAAAGCGTCCATGATAATCATGTCTTTTGCACTTTCCGGCATCGGCTCACTCATTGCCCAGCGGCTCGCCGCTGCTTCTTGGTATGTCTTTCCTGCCGAGCGCGGACTTGCTGCAAGCAATGCCAGCTCGAACCACGGATGCTTATTGAGAAGAGTAACAAAGCGCTGACCCACTATTCCTGTCGCGCCTATGACCCCCACTTTATATTTTTTCATAGCAAACGCCTCCTGATTCAATTTTATGAAAACAATTTATATTTTGTGTTCGTACAAGAAAAATACCATTGGTTTCGCTCTCGCTCTAAAAACATTGGTAAATATCGCAAAAAAAACTATCTATCTACTATAAGTAACAAAAAAAGCCGGTTGAAAAACCGGCTGAATTTGTAGTATAATGTGGCAAGCAGTCGAAAACAGCCGCACACATACAAAAACAGATAGCTCTTCATCAAAAAAGATGACAGTCGAAAGGCTATTAACCAGACAACCAGGCAAACGGCACCTCTGACTCCGCTTCCTTCGGCAGCGTTTCCTTTCCCGCCGGCTCGATGAGTTCAGAGGACTCTCACCGGCGCTACTGATAAAAGCCGCGCCTCTATACGTTTTTATATCTGATTTTGTACAAAGTTTATCATATCTATATTTGAATGTCAACGCAGTTAAAGAATTTTAGGAGGTTTTAATGAAAAAAATCATTTCTGTTATTTTAACTTTTTCCCTGCTTGCTGCACTGCTGCCTATATTGGCAACAGAAGCAAATGCTTACTCCGAAAATATCATCAAGGTCGGTCTGTACTACGGTTCATCTGCAATGCCATCCGCTAACCTTGCAAACGAAGTTGGAGACGGATATAACTTTGGATGGTTCGACTCAAACCGTGAATTCTATTACATCGGATATACATATGAGAACAAGATAACGACTATGAAAGATACAAATATGTACCTTTCCGGAGGAACATATTATGATTCCATGGCTCCTGCCGGATATACGACAATTGGCGCCTATCATGTTGACATAGGGGAGAGCTACGGTACATATGACGATGCCCTATATGCCGCCTATGATATTGAATCTGAAACGGGTGTAAATGCATTTCCGGCGTACATCAACGGCGATTATCGAGTTCGTGCTGGAAGCTATTCATCTAAATCTTCGGCAGAAAACGCTGCACTGGATCTTGGCTTTTCAGCAGGCTTTGTCGTTGGCAATTCTTCCACATGCTATACCGTAACTGTAACCTCCACCGGAGAGATAATATTCGAGTTTGACAATGGAAGCCCATTTGGTATACAGCCTATAGGCACAGAGGATACCATTACCTGGTTCAAAGGCTACAAGTATAGAGGTGCTTTTGAATATAACCGTAGGAATGGCGGAGATGTAACAGTGATAAACGTCGTGGCGTTGACTGACTATGTTAAAGGTGTAATTCCATATGAGATGAACCCAAACTGGCATATAGAATGCTTAAAGGCTCATGCTGTATGCGCAGCAAGTTTTGCTGTTGCGCATAAAAATAAACACAGCTCTTATGGATTTGATGTGTGCAACACTACTGATTGCCAGGTGTATCGTGGAACAAATACTGCAACAGCAAATTCTGATATGGCGGCAGAGGCTGTCAGCGGTCTTGGGCTTTACTCTGAAGGTGAACTTTGCGACGCTGTATACCACTCTTCAAATGGAGGAGCCACAGAGAGCGCGGTAAACGTATGGACTATGGATGTCCCCTATTTACAAGCAGTGAAGGACAATTTTGAAGATCTAAGCAAAGCAACCTATGGTACCTGGAGCTATACCGTCACAGGAGATCAGCTCGCTTCTGCCATAAATAAAAAAGGATACTCAATGGGTACGATAGTTGATGCGTACGTTTCAAAATACACCGCCGTAGGGAACGTATACACCGTAAGATTTGTAGATATAAATGGCAAGGTATTAGAATTTTCCAAAGAAGCAGCACGAACCATATTATACGGAACATACGTTCATAGCCAGAGATATTCCATTCTTGGCGGAAGCGGGGGAAGCTTTGTTTCTGGTGAACTGTATGTAAACGATGCTGGAACTTTTGTTGATCCTGCGGGAGCATATGTAATCGGCGCAGATGGACAGGTAGAGATTATCTCAGACGATATCTACATAGCGTCCTCTGGAGGTGTTTCGCAATTTCAGAGCACCGGCACCGGCGACTCTTCTTCAAATACTGGCAGCTTTACAATAAAAGGAAGCGGATATGGACACAATGTAGGTATGAGCCAATGGGGCTCCAAGGGTATGGCTGAACAGGGCTATACATACGACGAAATTTTGAGTTTTTATTTTTACGGCTCGTATATAGATACAATCTACTGAGTCCTTTTATTTTTATCTTTATAATAGGGGGCGCCAATATGAAAAAAAGTGACTTTTATTATGATTTGCCCAAAGAACTTATTGCCCAAACACCAATAGAGCGAAGAGACTCCTCCAGACTTATGGTTCTCGATAAAAAGACGGGTGAATATTCGCTGCGGCACTTTTATGATATTGTTGATTTTTTAGGTGATGGTGATTTGTTGATTCTAAATGACTCCAGGGTTATTCCCGCTCGCCTGTTCGGCGTAAGAGAGGATACCGGGGGAACAGTCGAGCTTGTCATGCTACATGAAAGCGGATCAGAAAACGTGTGGGAGTGTATGGTTCGTCCCGGGCGAAGGTGCAAGCCTGGCGCAAGGCTTATTTTTGGTGACAGCGCCTTGATAGGTGAGGTAATCGAAATAACCGCAGGAGGCAATCGCATTATTTCTTTCAAATACGACGGCATTTTTCTGGAAGTTCTTGATAGACTTGGACAAGTTCCCTTGCCACCATATATAACAGAAAAATTGGATGATCCTGAAAGATATCAAACAGTATATTCAAAAAATCCTGGCTCTGCGGCAGCGCCAACGGCGGGCTTACATTTCACAAACGATTTACTGAAAAAAATATGTGCTAAAGGTGTCAAAATTAAATATATTACTTTGCATGTAGGTCTTGGGACTTTCCGTCCTGTTAAAGAGGACAAAATTGAGGATCACCTAATGCATTCGGAATTTTGTATAATACCCGACGATACAGCCGAAGCCGTAACTCATATCAAAAAATCTGGAGGAAGAGTTATTGCTGTTGGTACAACATCATGCCGTACTTTGGAAGCATTCTCTGAGTCCGATGGAACTCTTAAACCACAATCCGGTTGGACTGATATATATATCTACCCGGGATACAGATTTAAATGTGTCGATGCTCTCATAACCAATTTCCATCTCCCTGAGAGTACGCTAATAATGCTTGTCTCCGCCCTTGCCGGCAGAGAAAACATACTCAATGCATACAAGGCTGCAATCGATGCAAAAATGCGCTTCTTCAGCTTTGGGGACGCAATGTTTATTAGATAGCAGTATTATCCTCTTCTCTACCGCTATATGCGGCAAACTTTTTAATCAACGAGGTTATAGCATGTTTAAAATCTTAAAAACCGAGGGACTTGCAAGGCGAGGAAGCTTCATCACGCCACACGGAGAAATACAGACTCCTGTATTTATGAATGTTGGCACTCAGGCAGCAATCAAAGGAGGGCTGGACGCCTTTGACCTTCACAATATTGGATGCCAGGTAGAGCTTTCAAATACATATCATCTCCATCTCCGCCCAGGGGAAGATCTAATCAAAAAGCTGGGGGGACTGCACAAATTTATGCGCTGGGACCGTCCTATACTCACTGACAGCGGCGGATTCCAGGTTTTTTCATTGGCAAAGCTCCGAAAGATATCAGAAGACGGCGTTAGCTTTAACTCTCATATAGACGGCAGAAGGATATTTATGTCTCCAGAGGACAGTATGCGAATACAGTCATATCTTGGATCTGACATAGCAATGGCATTTGATGAATGCGTTGAAAATCCGTCTCCTTATGAATATGTTAAAGAGTCCTGTGAAAGAACATACCGCTGGCTCGAACGATGTAAGGCAGAGCTTGCCAAGTTGAACAGTAGGGAAGACGCCGTCAACCCTGGTCAGGTTCTTTTTGGCATAAATCAAGGAGGGACATATGCCGAACTTCGGATTGAGCACATGAAGCGTATCGCTGAGCTTGATTTACCTGGTTATGCAATTGGAGGTCTTGCGGTGGGCGAACCTACAGCAGTAATGTATGATATTTTAGATCATCTCAGCATCATCGCACCAAATGACAAACCTAGGTATCTTATGGGTGTAGGAACTCCCTCCAATATTATCGAAGGGGTAGCGCGTGGGATAGACTTTTTTGATTGTGTTATGCCTGCTAGAAATGCGCGTCACGGACATTTCTTTACAAAAGCAGGTATAATCAATATAAAAAACAAAAAATATGAAGACGATGAAAGCCCAATTGATGATACTTGCTGCTGTTACACCTGCCGCAACTTTTCTCGGGCTTATCTCCGGCACCTGTTTAAGGCTGAAGAAATGCTTGCAATGAGGCTTGGAGTGCTCCATAATCTTACATTTTATAATAATCTTGCCAAAGAGATAAGAGATGCCATTGACCAAGGTAACTTTGAAGAATACAGAAATGAGTATTCTTCGCTGCTTTCTCAGCGGATATAAATTTATATTCGGTATTGCAAAACATCAAAACTTTCTTTATAATAACCTTAGTGTTTAAGGAGGTGAAAATTCCATGTTGAAATTTAACGCTCTTTTCTTACAGGCAACGGAGGGATTTAATATTTCCACTCTTGTATCATATATCCTACCGTTTGCAGTAGTCATCCTTGTGTTTTATTTTATGCTTATCCGTCCAGAGAACAAGCGTAAAAAATCTATGCAGAAAATGCTCAGTGAGCTCTCTGTCGGCGATGAGGTTACAACAAGAGGCGGAGTCATTGGAAGAATATCCGCCATTAAAGACGACAAAATCACAATCGAATCCGGTCCCGATCGCACCAAGTTTCAGGTCATGCGCTGGTCTATCTCTTCTGTAGGCGCAAGTACAAACGAACCTCAGTAATTGAAAAGAGTACAGATTGTTTTTTTACAACCTGTACTTTTTTTCTTTCCTCCAGAATAATCTTATACAAATAAGATAAGGAGGAAATAATATGAAAAAAACCGAAGAATCCGAATCTGGAATAAAGAGATTAATCATATCTGCACTACTTGGAGCACTAGTATGTATTTTTACTGCTATATTGCTAATCCTCGTTATATCAGCATTTGTATCCTCCGGGAAACTTTCCCTTGAGACGGCAGATAAAGTTCTCTTCGTGGCACTATTCGTTGGAGGTGCTGCCGGGGGATTAATATCTGTAAAAAGGACAGGGAGAAAAAATCTTATAGCAGCCGCCGCAGAAGGAATAATGGCATTTCTAATGCTATGTTTTGCAGGCATCGTGTTCTGGACAGAATTTATTCCAGAAGAAGGCGGACTAATATTTATTAGTATATTCCTGGGCAGTCTTTTTTCCGCATTCGTTCCCGTAGGAAAGAAGCATCGAAGAAAAAAATAGACGCGGCATACACCGCGTCTATTTTTATTCTAAATAACAAATTTAACCAAGCGTAAGAGTTTCTATATATTGTAATGCAAAATATAAAGATATCAACATATTGTACAAATAAATAGCGGATACCAAGTTTACATAATCTTATTTACATAATTCCTTGCATTTTGTATAAACTTTTGCATAAAGCCTTTATTTTTCTTGCCTTTTTTTTTTTTTTTTTGTATATTATTATCATACGTTATTATGTAAATCAAATGTTTTTTCTTCATTTTTACATATTCTCTCTCCACAAGCATATATTTCTTTTGTGGAGGGACAAGTATGTATAGAATATTTTTGAAGATCCTTGATATCCAAAGTAGACGTTCTTACCAAATTGTTTCTTTTTTTATAGGCTTTTGCTTTTTGCTGGGAGCGTTGGCGGGTTCTTTTTTTGCTTCTGCATTCGGCGGAGGAGATATTTCGATTGAGAATATGGACGCTTATATCTCTGTTTCAAGAGCTCCTATAATATCTGTTTTGGTATCTTTCTTTTCTTATCCTTTGATAGTGTTTATTTGCGGTTTTTGTGTGTTCGGAGCCGCTATTATACCAATCATTATTATTTTCCGTGGTTTTCTGCTTTCTTTCGCTGTAACGATGTTGGTACGGCTATTTGGAGGTGGGGGACTGCTGTTTTCCCTTTCTTTATTTGCAATATATTGTATAACAGCTTTGCCATGCCTGTTTATATTGTCATCACAGGCCATGATTTCTGCCAGCTCACTGTTTTCAGTTGCATGTGGAAAGGGAAGAAAACTTTCTGAGCAGATATTTTCCAAAAGCTATTTCCTGCGGACTTTATTTTGTGCAGGTATACTTATAGCTGGCGCTTTGCTCGAAATATTTATGACACCGTACGTATCTGAGCTGGTTGCGCGAAACGTTATAGGGATTTGATTGGTAAAAGGTCATATTTGGAGAGGTAAGGAAATGAATGACATGCTTCTGGAGTTCGAGGAATATTTAAAAAACGACAAACATTCTTCTTCGAACACGCTAACTTCATATCTCCGCGATGTGCGGCAATTTGGCTTATATCTCGAGAGGTGTGGCACCAGTCTGACTGACGCAGATACAGAGACAATAAGCGAATATATACAAGAGCTTCAGCAAAACGGAAAGTCCGTTTCTACTGTAACCCGATTGATAGCTTCGCTTAGATGCTTTTATGGCTACTTACTGATACATAATTACATAGATTCAAACCCGGTAAAAACAGTAACAGTGCCAAAGTCTCAGAAAAAATTACCTCAGATTCTCACAGGTAAGGAAGTAGATCTGCTTCTCTCGCAGCCCAAATGCGTTGACTTTAAAGGCTATCGCGACAAAGCTATGCTTGAACTGCTTTATGCCACGGGCATAAGAGTTACTGAGCTTATATCCCTCAATATAACAGACGTAAACACAAGCGTTGGCTTTATAAAGTGCAGTCACAGAGATAAAGAACGCATAATCCCATTATATCCCGCAGCAATAAAGGCGATTTCCGATTATGTCTCGACCGCTAGAGAGAACATGATAGCCGATCCCGATGAAACGGCGCTCTTTGTAAATCTAAATGGTACCCGTATGACACGGCAGGGATTTTGGAAAATAATAAAGCACTATCAAAAGACGGCCGGTATAAATAAAGATATCACCCCACATACTTTGCGTCATTCGTTTGCAACGCATCTTCTCGAAAATGGGGCAGACCTGCACTCAATACAGGAAATGCTTGGTCATGTAGATATTTCTTCCACTCAGGTATATGTACAACTTGTAAAGCAGAACCTGCGGGATGTATACAATAAATATCACCCCAGGGCCTGATTGTATTTGCAAAAAGAGAAACGTTATGGTATACTGACATGAGTCGGTATACCTTTATTTGTGCCTATTTAAAGTCAAGGAGTAATAATATGGGACTTTTCAGCTACAATTTTTCTAAACCGGGAAAAGGTGTAGATCCAGACGCACCTCAAAAGAACGCATTTTTTAAGTTCTGGGAATTAACAGGACGAAAGTTTTTTAAACTTGTCACTCTTAATCTGATGTATTTTGTTGTGATTTCTCCGATGTTTATATATGCATACGGAGCATTTTATTCCTGGTTATCTACATTCGCATCGGTAGACGGAGAGGCGGTTGTTACACCGTTACTGGGTATATTTATGGCAATAATGGAACATATTCCATCAACATTATATCTTCCTTTGCTTTTAATTAGTGCCATTGCATATGGTCCGTTTACCGCCGGACTTACATATATACTTAGGAACTATACACGTGAGGAGCATGCGTGGATAACCGACTTCTTGCAAAAGGCAAAGGAAAATTTCAGGCAGGGGCTTTTTTTTGGGATTCTGGATATTCTGGTAGTCATAATAATGTATATAAACTGGACGTATGCATGGATAAGTACCGATTCAACAGCTATGGGAATTATAGCTATAATAATAAAGTATCTGTCTCTTATCCTCTTTATTGTATATTTTTTTATGCGACTCTATTTTTATCAAATTGTGGTGACTGTCAACCTCCCAATCAGAAGCATAGTTAAAAATTCATGGATATTCACAGTTTTAGGATTTGGGCGAAATTTAATAGCTACTCTCGCAATTGTTGCTACCATGTTTATTGGTATGTTTTTAAACTCAATTGTGGAGCTTGTTGTGGTGCTAACATTCCTATTTGCTTTCTGTGGATTTATTGCCGTATACTGCACATATCCTGTTGTCGAGAAATATATTATTATTCCTGCAAAGGAGAAAGCCGCGGCTGAGATGCCTCCGGAGCCTGAATATGTGGAAAGGGGAGGGGAGCTTCCTCCGGAGCTAGGAGGTCCGGGTGCCGGTGCCTTAGGGTTGGAAAATCTTATGCAGCAACAAGGGCAAGCTGACGAAAAGACTGCCTCCCACGATCAACAGCCAGAATAAAATTACAAAAACAGGAGAGAAGCTAAGCTTCTCTCCTGTTTTTTATAACACATTTCCAATCGATAGCGCCTCTGCCTCAATTATTGATGCAAGATATGTTCGTGCGCTGACGATTGACGCTGCCGCATCCGCCGTATCCTCGAGTCCTATACTTTTTTTCAGCTGTTCCAAAGATACCCATACGCTGTCTATGTCAAAGTGTTTGAGTACAGTAGTATAATAATCCCGATCTGCTTCCCATTTGTCATATGCCTCTTCCGCGCTTTCGGCAGCCTCACCCCAGCTTTCCGATGTCACAAAGGCTTCAGCGGCTTCAAGTGAATTTAACACGCCATCAATCTTATTTTGAATATAGAAGAAGTTTACGACACACGCCACTGCCGTAGTACAAATCACTATAATACCAGCAACAAAGTATCTCATCCTTTCTTCTCCTTTTTCTGTATATATATATTTTGGCAATCATCCATAGTCATAAGAAAAATATCTTTATATCCTGGTTGCTTATGCCTATGCAGATAGTCTTCAAGCCATTTCTTGTCTACATTTCTGATCGCCATATTTTCCTCTATCATTCTCCCATCGCTTACAAGGGCAATCGGTATTCCTTTATCCTCAGTCTTTATTTTCATCTGACTTACAGTGAGTGGTTGTTCTTTGCCATATAATATAGTATTCAGCTCACCTCCAGTTTCAAGTATTGCATATTTTATCTTAGAAATATCAGTGATATTTTTTGCCCGAAGTTCCTCCATAAGTTCGTCAATTGAAAACCGGTTTTTCCGCATTTCTCTCTGGTTTATCTCTCCGTTTTGAACAATTATGCTTGGCTTTCCGCACATAAATTTACGGAATCTCAGGCTTCTTACAATTCCAAACGATATGATAAACTCTATGCTGACAACAACCAGTATCGGTATTAGTCCATGCAACAGCGGAATTCCGGTATCCTGCATTGGTACCGAGGCAAGGTCTGAAATAAGTATAGTGATCGCAAATTCCGATGCCTCAAGCTCTCCAAGCTGACGTTTGCCCAGTATCCTCATAGTAAAGATTATAAGAAGATAGAGAATTATTGCACGAATAAATATTATAAGCATAGAAACCTCCTAAAGGATAAGTTTATTGTCTGACAAAATTAAAAAAATATTCTTTTTTCTCTCAGACAGGTCACATATCACCTCATAAAACATATAAATATAGTATACGAAATGGAAGGGGAGACTATGGCAAGAAGATTTTATGCCGGTAGACGCCGCCGTAGCGCTATACTGCTGATGATATTTATTATTTTGACGGTCGCTTCTATTATTTATATTGAGGAAAAGCTCTCGCCTGTTGTGGGACAGCTTGCGATATCTCGAGTTACTTATTTGGCAGGAAAGGCAATAAATGACGCTATAAATGACCAAGTTGAAAGCGGGTATATTTGTTATGACGATCTGATAAATCTTGAAAAGGACGTGGATGGCAGGATAACTGCCCTCAAAACTAATATGATAAAAATAAACCAATTCAAATCAGAAATAACAAATTTTGTTCTCGAAGAAATAAATTCCATTGAGGAATCCGAGCTTGCCATTCCTCTGGGTAACATTTTAAATGGTGAGCTTTTTTCTGGACGTGGTCCTAAAATCCCTGTAAAAATCGTCCCGGTTGGATCTGCGACTGCCAGCTTCGACAGTGTGTTCAGCTCCGCTGGAATAAACCAGACAAGACATCAGATAGAGCTCGAGGTTACAGTAAACATCAGCGTACTGCTTCCAGGGTTCAGTACCGGCACCTCTGTGACATCTGCTGTTAAGGTAGCCGAAACTGTAATAGTTGGTAATGTTCCGAACACATATACATACCTAGAAGATACTGGTCAAACAGGAATGGACATTTATGGCACATATGACCTTGATGGTGAATAATGTTTAAGCTATAGAAAAAAGGCATAAAATCTGGTATACTAACCGTGTATCACAAAAGAATTATAAAATCAGAGGTGCGCAATGACCGACCTAAAGTCTATTGAAAACAGAATACGTGAGCTTAGAGAAATTATATCAGAACACTCATATAAATATTATGTGCTTGATAACCCCACAATACACGACTATGAATACGACGCTTTGATGAACGAATTACGCAACCTTGAAAAGGACTATCCTCAGTTTATGTCCTCCGATTCTCCATCTGTGAGAATCGGAGGAGAAGCCCTTTCCGAATTTAACCAGGTCGTTCATCGGGTCCCTCTTCAGAGTCTTAACGACGTTTTTGACTTTTCTGAGGTGTGCGATTTTGATGCAAGGATGAGAAAGCTATTTGGCGAAAACGTTGAATACACTGTTGAACCAAAGGTCGACGGTCTTTCTATGTCGCTTGAATATGAAAATGGCATTTTTGTACGGGGTGCAACCCGAGGTGATGGTAATATCGGTGAAGATGTAACTGCAAACCTCAGAACAATCAAATCTCTTCCACTTCGTCTCCCAGATGCTCCCGAAAGCTTGATTGTGCGAGGAGAGGTCTATATGTCCAAAAAAGTCTTTGAAAAGCTCAATGAGGAACGGGAAGAGCTCGGAATACAGCTTTTAGCAAACCCAAGAAACGCTGCTGCCGGCTCAATGCGTCAGCTTAACCCAAAAGTTGCAGCAGAGCGCAAGCTTGATATAATCGTTTTTAATATTCAATATATAAGCGGCGCCGGGTTTGAGAAACATTCCGACACTCTCGACTTTCTAAAAGGGATGAAATTTCGTCAAATTCCGTACACTATCTGTCATACGTCAGGTCAGATAGTAGATGAAATTAAGGCAATAGGAGAAAAGCGCGAAAACTATCCATTTGAAATAGATGGAGCAGTGGTAAAGCTCAACAGTATTCGCGACAGGGAACGGGTCGGCAGCACAGCAAAAGCTCCGAGATGGGCTGTCGCTTATAAATATCCCCCAGAGCAGAAAGCAACAAAGCTTAAAAACATAACGGTAGCCGTTGGCAGAACAGGCGTCCTCACGCCTAAGGGCGAGGTTACGCCAGTGCGCCTTGCCGGAACTACTGTTACCAACGTAACGCTGCACAATGCAGATTTCATTGCCGAAAAAGATATCCGGATAGGGGATACCGTTGTGATACAAAAGGCTGGGGACATTATTCCAGAGCTTGTTTCAGTTGATAAAACCAAGCGTACTGGGCATGAATCTGTATACATTTTTCCGGATAAATGCCCCGTATGCGGCGCTCCTGTAACACGAGAAGCGGGCGAGGCTGCGTACCGGTGTACGGGTGCAGAATGTCCCGCGCAGCTGATAAGAAATATTTCGCATTTTGTGTCAAGAGATGCAATGGATATTTCCGGGCTCGGTCCAAAAGTAATCGAACAGCTTGTAAAAGAAGAAATTCTTTGTTCGCCAGCAGATTTATACTATTTAACAGTAGAGCAGCTGACGGGTCTTGATCGATTTGCGGAGAAGTCCGCACAAAACCTTATAAATAGCATCCAAAGTTCTAAGAAAAATGACCTCTCAAAGTTACTATTCGCTTTTGGAATACGACATATAGGGGAAAAAGCTGCCAAAATAATTGCAAAACAGTTTAAAACTATAGAAAACATTCAAAAAGCTGAGCTAGAAGATTTGGCAGAGATCTATGATATAGGTCTTGTGATGGCAGAGAGCCTTGTCAGTTGGATGAAAAACCCTCAATCAATGCATCTTATAAACAGGTTAAAAGAAGCCGGCGTAAATACCGAATATATAGATACTTTGGTAGATAACAGGTTTAACGGGAAAACCTTTGTTTTAACAGGCACACTGTCTAAGTATACGCGCGCGGAAGCTGGCGCAATAATCGAACAGTACGGTGGAAAAGTTTCTTCCAGTGTCTCTAAAAAAACCAATTATCTACTCGCAGGCGAAGATGCCGGCTCCAAACTGGAAAAAGCCAACAAGCTTGGGGTCACTATAATATCAGAACAGGATCTGGAGGATATGATAAAATAGCATAAAATATCTTTGCGATAGGAAGGCTTCACATAAAGTGAAGTCTTTTCTTTAAATATACACATCAACAAAATAAAAATTTTGTTGATGTAGGGGCAGCTTTGTGATATAATATTTATATATACAATATGTTTGGAGGTTTATTATTATGGACTACCGCAAAGAAGCCCCTGAAATAATCAAAAATTTTCTTATTTACCATGAAACAATTAAAGGTCACTCAAAACGTACAGTTGACGAGTATTTTCTCGATTTAAGAACTTTTTTTAGATATATTAAACAATCTCGCGGCATATGCAACGAAGAAAGTTTAGATTCCATAGATATTATGGATATAAATATAGACCTTATAAAAAGCGTAACCCTGACTGATGTATATAATTATATGTCATATCTCAGCCGTGACCGCAAAAAGCAAAACGGTTCCGGCGTGGGTCTCAGCGCTTCATCACGTGCTAGAAAAATTGCCACCATACGTTCGTTCTATAAATATTTGACGCTGAAAGCTGGGCTTCTAGATGAAAATCCCATGCTCAATTTGGATTCGCCCCGTACAAGGCAAAGTCTCCCAAGATTTTTGACTGAAGAGGAATGTGTACGTCTTCTCAATGCTGTATCTGGAAGAAACAGGGAAAGAGACTACTGTATTCTTGTGCTTTTTTTGAACTGTGGTCTGCGTATATCTGAGCTTGTCGGCTTAAATATTAGCGATATTCAGGGTGAGACTCTTCGCGTCATCGGCAAAGGAAACAAGGAACGTATCATTTACATAAACGACGCCTGTATATCTGCCATAAATGCTTACAGAAAAATTCGGGACAAAATCCCATCACTTAGTTTAGATGCAAAAAATGCTCTATTCGTAACACGTCAGAATACTAGAATCAGCACTGCGGCAGTGCATCTTATGGTGAAAAAAACACTTGCAGCCGCAGGATTGGATGCCTCAAAATATTCTTCACACAAGCTGCGTCATACCGCC
>CALXAZ010000189.1 GCA_944386395.1 uncultured Clostridia bacterium | reverse complement strand
AACCGCTATAGTCTGTTATATCAAACTTAATTATGTAAGCATTCCGTTTTTTAAGCTCGTTATGGTCTATAAAAAACACTTCACCGCATACAGCAGCCCGCCCTGTATCAAGGCTGAGCTCGCTCATTGGGGTGAAATCATTATTGATTTTTCTGCCAAGGATAACGGGATTTTCCTTCTTTTCTTTCTTAGCTTGCTTTGGCAGTGCTTTCGCCATCTCCTCTGCCAGCTTTCCCTTACGGCTCGCTTCAATTTCTGCCAGCATCTTCTCAAAATTTGAACCGTCTTTCAACTTAACCTGCACCTGTCTGCCATACCATCGTGCAAGCATATCCTCAATCTCTTTTGCCCATCCACGCAAAATCTCGAGACCGCCCTTTTTCATCTCCAGTGTTATTTCCCATCCGTTACAAGCGATTTCACATTCCTCGCTAAACGGCGCCGCCACCGGTGTATTTTGGGATGCTATCGCCATTGCAAGCCTAACCCCATCCAGCAGCGTTTTTTCGTGATAATGCTCATGTATGAGTACGGTCTCCATGTTGTAGTTTGTTTTTATCAGTTCTGAAAGAGCTCTTAGAGCGTCCATATTCTGTACGCGCCTGAAAAGCACAGTAGCTTCAAGCGTGCGGCTGCTTTTTTCAACCCTGACATGCTCAACGAGCGCATCAGAAGCACAGTCAAGCCCTGAACACTCAGAAAAAATATCACTTAAAGGATAGTTCATGCGTTTCTCCATTCCTTTATCTGTTGCGTTTAAAGAAGCTCTATTTGCTTCATAAGCTCATCAACTATATCTTTTTGAGGAACCTTTCGAATAATTTTACCTTTACAGAAAATTAATCCGCTGTCAACTCCTCCCGCAATACCAACGTCTGCTTCTCTTGCTTCTCCAGGTCCGTTGACTGCACATCCCATGACAGCTACCTTGACATCCTTTTTTATTCCAATAAGGCGTTTTTCAACTTCATCAGTGAGCTTTATCAGGTCTATTTTGCACCGTCCACATGTCGGACAGGCAATTATCTCCGGACCGCCCTTCCTTATCTCCAACGCCTTTAAAATGTTTATTCCCGTCTTGATTTCTTCCACAGGGTCAGCCGCCAGAGAAACTCGCATCGTATCCCCAAGACCCTCATACAACAGTATTCCAATGCCAACAGCAGACTTTATCTTACCTATTTCCACAGTACCGGTATGCGTTATTCCAATATGCAGAGGATAATTTCTCACTTTACGCATAAGACGGTAACTCTCAATAGTCATAGGTACATCAGTAGCTTTCATTGAAATGCAAATATCCGTAAAGTCATACTTTTCCAGAAGCTCTATATGTGTAAGCGCACTTTCAACCAAAGCCTCCGCCGTGACTTTTCCGTATTTTTCTAATATTTTTTTAGAAACAGAGCCTCCATTGACCCCTATCCTTATAGGTATACCTCGCTCCTTGCAGATATCAGCTATCTTCTTAACGCGGTCTTCAGAACCGACATTTCCCGGATTTATGCGTATTTTATCCACACCGTTCTGAGCTGCCTTTATTGCCAATCTATAATCAAAATGAATATCTGCGACAAGAGGTATATGTATCTTCTGTTTTATTTCAGAAATGGCTTCTGCAGCGTCCGTATCAGGAACTGCTACGCGCACTATATCACAGCCCGCTTCTTCAAGCCGAAGTATCTGCCCCACTGTAGCAGCGACATCAGCTGTATTGGTATTTGTCATTGATTGGATACTTACAGGCGCTCCTCCGCCTATAAGCACTCCACCCACATTTATCTGAGATGTATCGTTCATTCTTTCCTCCATATATTAAACCGAAAATGGCAGGGAGATATTCTCCCCCCGCCGTTTAAACTTTTATTATCCTCATTATATCATTAAAAGAGACATATAGCATAAGGACAAGAAACAGACCCAGACCCACGAGATGCACAATATTTTCATATTTTGGCTGTATTGGCTTTCTTCTTATTAGCTCTATAAGCAAGAAGAAAATCCTTCCTCCATCAAGAGCTGGGAGGGGCAACAGGTTCATTACCGCAAGATTTATCGCAATCAATGCCACGAGATTCCACATGCTTGTCATAGACTGCTGTGCGGTAGTATTTATTGCGCTAGCTATACCGATAGGTCCAGACATATCATTGACAGTAGCTTTTCCTGAAAACAGATCAAACAGGCTGACCTTTATAAGTCGAACAAAATCCACAGCATTAAGAGCAGAGAGCTTAAGTTTATCCCCTATGCCTGCTTCCTTTACCGTAAAGGCAATCCCGTAGCGCAGCTGATCTTCTGTGGTTGTGTTTCCATTAACATCTGTAACTTCTGTTGGGAATATCTCCTTTGTCAGCGGGACATCTTGCAGCTGTACCTTTCTCCCGTCCCTAAGCACTTCAAAATCGTATGGCTCACCTTCATCATGCGCAAGAAAGATCGAAACGTCACTATATGTGAAGATATTGTAGCCGTTGATTTTCAGTATCTCATCGCCCTCCATGAGCATACTTTCACCTTCATACTGAAACCCATCATCAAAACCGGCAATCACCGGAGTTATATAGGCATCTACTGGCATATATAGCAATACAAGAATGATAATACCAGCAACAAAATTCATAAAAGCACCGGCTGCAAGAATAATACAGCGCTGCCATATTGGCTTATTTATAAAAGCAGAAGGATCATCCGATTCCTCGTCCTCGCCCTCCATCGCACAGTATCCGCCAACGGGAAAAAGCCGAAGGGCATATAGCGTCTCCTTACCCTGCTTTTTCCATATCGCCGGACCCATACCAAGGGCACCCCGGGCCCGGCTCCCAGCCCGGCACATGAAGCTCTGGCTCTCTGCAGGCTCAGGGCTGGGTTTTTGAGC
>CALXAZ010000188.1 GCA_944386395.1 uncultured Clostridia bacterium | reverse complement strand
GCCAAGACCAAATCCATTCATAATATATACATCACGACCGGTAGTGGTTGTGTTCACACCCGGAGTATATGGAGCGGATACACCGGCTTCCTTAGCATCCGTTAAGAAATTATACCAGTCGTCATATGTCTGGATATCTTCTGTCGTATATCCCAGATCTTCCATAAAATCGCCGCGTGCGCATGGACTTATCCATGTGGGCTGCCACGTAGCACGTAGCGAGTTAAAGAAGCAGATGCGGTTTTTATCTGTCATTGTCTGGCGGATCGTCTCTGCATCGAGAGTACGGCGTGCCATGTAGTTCGGGATAAGATCAACCTTATCGGTAAAATCTATAATAACACCATCGTCAACAAACTTATCATATCCGCCGAGATAATAGGTTGGACCGCCAAAGATAAGCTCGGTATAGTTCTGTGAAGCTATCAGCAGATTAAACATTGCCTGTTGCTGACCAATTGCCGGATGGTTCCATTCAAAAGCGATATTTGTGCGCTTCTGAAGCTCCTGCCACATCTTACCATCGTTCTGGCTTGTCATACCTGTAGTAGAATCGGGTGTTCCGCCCCAAACAGTATATGTTACCAGTTCATCAGTAAGAGGAAGCTCTACCGGAAATTCGGTTTCGAGCGCTGCAGGGTTTGTATGACCCTCCCACATGTTGCCTGCAATAGCAGCCTGGAGGTCACGAGCCACTCCATCTTCATTGAGTGTGTAACCTTCTTCGTTTGTCGGCCACTCTCCGTCACCGCCGCCTATTGGCTTCTCATCAGTGACTTCCCCAGCGGTGGTTGCGGCAGTAGTTCCTTCGGTTGCTGTGGTTGTGTCTGTCTCGCCACACGCTGCAAATAGCCCGCAAACCATTATTAGTGCCAGAAATAATGCTAACCATTTTCTTTTCATCTGTGTTTCTCCTTTTTTATTTTATTTGTAATATATTTTTGTAAATTAATCCTCCCTTCTATAAGACTAGAATCGACCTCTGCACATTTATTAACAGAGAATTCGTTTTCACGCCCTTACTCTGTCAATGCTTTTAACTATGTCTATAGTATAGTTCTCTTCTTGTTTTGTCAATATTTAATTAACACTTTTTTGTTTCTATTAATATTTGATTTCAAAAGCGCAATATCCAAATACTTTCTCTTATCCATTTCCTGCTTATATTAGCACCGCTTTGCTCTCTATCCTTATCTTTAGCAATAAAAATACCGGCAGATATCTGCCGGTATTTTTAATTATAATTTTATTTTTTCCCAAATGCCGCCTGATTCATGACCGGGCTGGATCTCTTATCTATATTCGGATACCTACGCTCGATCGCTGCAAGCGAAATTTCTATATCTTCCCGGACTTCTTCCTCTGTAAAAGCCCCCACGGTTACCATGTCACATTCTCTTATCGTGTTCCACACGAAGTTAAATCCAACATATGGGGTGCAGCGCCCTGCTGCCATCGGCTTGATAGTCATGACCGGTTTTTTGGCATTATTTATTATCCTTGAAACTGTTTCAATCTCTATCTGCATGAGGAATCCCATAGGATTGTATATCTGTATGTATGTTTCAACATCATATCCATTTTCATCTGAATATGTTACAAGCTCGGGCATATGCGCAGAAAGTCCCGGTATAAGGCCCTGCTCCCTTATCATGCTTGTATAATCGCCTATGCGTTCTATTGCCGCCTTATTTTTGTTTACAAGCTTCTCGGCACTCGCATGATGTATGAGACATATCTCTGCCCCATTTTCCTTGCTTTTTTTAAATGCAGCTTCCGCCTCCTTGCGGGCCGCTGGGGTATCGTCCACATTTACATGAGGAGTATCGACCATTATTATGTGCTTTCCTGTGCGTTGCTCTGTCTCGTGTATCGCCTCCACGAGCATCGGCGCCAGTGCAAATGGAGCCATTATCGTATCTACGCCATGTTCAAGATATGCCTCGAGTATCGGATAAAAGCTCTCCTTACCGCTGTGTTTCCGTTTTATCATGCTATCGGCTGCTGCACCGGTGTGGCTCCATCCCAGCAGCCAGTTGCTACCCATTATCATTCTCGACACCGATATTCCGCCAACAGTAGTCCTTGGAAACTGTTTACCCATATGATTCACCCCTTATTCAAAAAGATATCCTATCGTTTCAATAACGTTTTTAATCTGTTATAATAATAAACCCTTTTTCTCTATGTGTCAAGATTTTTTAATTATTTTTTACGCAAAAATTATTTCTGTTATCTATGCCGGTAAACCTCGCCTATTCCCTCGCCGGTCCGGTGCTTTTTCTGAGGATAAGCCTTGTCGCCACATCTTTGCTTATTGGCGCAATCTGCTCTTTGCTGTCGCGGCACTCTATGAGATAATCGCACGCCAGCCTAGCAACCTCCTCCAGATCCTGCCGTATTGTAGTCAGAGGAGGATCGGTACGTCTTGCTGCCTGTATGTCGTCATATCCTATAACAGATATATCCTGGGGTACCCTCAGCCCCGCATCTTTCACAGCTCTCATAACGCCTATTGCCATATTGTCATTTTCGGCAAATACCGCTGTTGGAAGCTTCTCTTCGCTCTCTATCAGCTTTTTCATCTCATCATATGCCAAATTCTCATCAAAATGACAGAACATCTGCCTGACTTCGTGTATTCCGAATTCTTCAAGCGAGCTTTTAAACGCGCGCTCCCTACTATTTCCGGGAATGCTTGAAACATCTAGTATATCCCTGTGTCCTAGTGATACAAGGTGACCAATCGCCTCCCGTATCCCCTGTGCAGAACTTATCTGCACATTTGCAATTTCCATATCTCCTGCTACCTTGGATAATACAACAATACATGGCAGATTTCTTACATTAATAACCCGCCTGACTTTATCAGGTATACCTCCACCCGTCCAAACTATTCCATCTACCTTTGCATCTATTATCAGCTTTTCAAGAATAGCATCGTCTTTGCCATTGTCCAGATACAGGCACATCCAGTTGCCCCTGCGCGCAAGCTCCGCAGAAAATGAAGCAATAAGCTCCACCTCGTACGGATTATACTCCCCGTCTTTCTTCTGTGTGCATATCACAACACCAATGCTGTTTGTCCTGCTGTTTACAAGGCTGCGCGCTGTTGCATCCGGTACATACCCAAGTCTTTCTGCTGCCTCTATCACTCTCTTGTGGCTCTCTTTTACCGGCTCCCCTTTTTTATTGAGCGCATATGACACCGTACTCACTGAAACTCCAGCTTCGCGCGCCACATCCTTTATCGTTACTCTCATATACACACCTCATGCTTATTTCTATTACTATTATAATAACTCACAATTCCCCTTTAATCAAGTTTTTACTATCTAAGTCGTTTTTGATTTCCTCCAAAAAGCGCAACAGGGCTGCAGCTGCAGCCCTGTTGCGCATAACAAGCAAGATTACTTTAAAAGGAAAAAGCTCAAATTGTTTTGATAACGTTTTTACCAATTTAAGTATATCACAATTTTAATATAATAGCAACACCTGATTTTATATTTCACATATTTTTACCAGCCTGAAACCTTCTTCCCTTTATCATCGGCACTGGAACCTCAAAAAGGAGAGGCTGCGCCTCCCCTTATTTTATTCCGCTAAGATCAAAATCTGGAGTATACTCCTCCTCTGCTGAGGTTTGCTCTTGAGTATACCCGTCAAATCCCAGCTCTGCCACCACGTCTACTACTCGCTCATATTCCTCATCGCTAACTTTTCGGTCAAGCCCAGGTATTTCCTTTGCCTTGTAAAATGGGGTATACTGGCTCATTACGCTTACAAGTATCCCCTCGGGTGGCAAAAGCTCCGCAAGCCTACGAAACACCTTGATCGAGTCATCCGAATGTCCCGGAAGCACCAGATGTCTCACTACTACCCCGCTGAGCAGTATTCCATCGTCCCCTATAACATACGGACCCTTCTGTCGGTACATCTCGCATATTGCTTTAGCTGCGATGCTACTATATCCAGGCGCAGATGAATATTTTACAGCAAGCTCATCTGAGATATATTTAAAGTCAGGAAGATATATGTCAACATATTTTTCCGCAAGCTTCAGCGTTTCTACACGCTCGTATCCGCCGGAATTATACACCACCGGGAGCTTCAGCCCGTCCCCAGCAATATCCAATGCTTCACATATCCAGGGTAGAAAATGGACAGGATTTACAAGATTTATATTGTGTGCTCCCTTATGCTGAAGCTGCAGAAAAATTTCCGCAAGCCTTCCGGAAGTTATCTCCATACCGAAGTTCTCTGCACTTATCCTGTAATTCTGACAGAAGACGCATTTCATTGGGCAGCCGGAAAAAAACACCGTTCCAGAGCCTCTCTCCCCGCTGATACACGGCTCTTCCCACATGTGAAGACCTGCCCTTGCAGCCCGAAGCATTGCTCCTCCTCCACACATCCCGGCACTACGTCTGCGATCCGCTCCGCACATACGAGGGCACAGGTCACATCTCTGCGGTATATTCATGCCCGGAAACGATAGCCCGCTCCCCATACAGTTTCAATGTATTGGGGGTTCTGTGTATCCTGTTCTATCTTGTCACGTATCCTCTGAATATGGACGGTCACCGTCGCAATATCCCCAACTGCTTCAAGACCCCATATTCTATCAAATAGCAGATCCCTACTGAAAACCTTATTCGGGTTTTCAGCAAGGAAGAGCAGCAGATCGTATTCCTTCGCCGTAAGTGTGCGCTCCTCACCATTAACTTTTACCTTTCTTGCGTCCCTATCAATCTCAAGCCCACGTATCTTCAGCACATTTGAGCGTAGTGTCCTACCGGTCAACCTGTCATATCTGGAAATATGGGTTTTCACTCTTGCCACAAGCTCTCCCGGACTGAACGGCTTTGTCATATAATCGTCCGCCCCCAACCCCAGACCACGTATCTTGTCTATTTCCTCTCTCTTTGCAGAAAGAAGGATTATAGGTGTATCTTTCTCCTCACGCAGCCGGCTGAGCACCGCAAATCCATCCATTTTGGGAAGCATTATATCGAGAATGACAAGCGAGTAGTCATTCTCAAGCGCCATTTTTAGACCCTCCTCACCATCCGCGGCTATGTCGCATTGAAATCCATTTATCTGCATATAGTCACGCTCAAGCTCGGCAATGCTCTGTTCATCCTCAACTATCAGTATCCTCACACCTTATGCTCCTCCTTATACTCCGGCAGGTAAATATAGACCTCCGTTCCAATATTTTCTTCACTTTTAAGCCATATTTTCCCATGATGCCGCTCCACTATCTGTTTTGATATGGCAAGCCCCAATCCATGTCCTTTGACTTCTGAACGGGCAGGATCACTGCGGTAAAATGTGTCGAACACGCGGTTAATATCCTCCTGCGGTATTCCCTTGCCATTGTCTCTAACTATAACATACAGACCGCGATCCTTTATTTCCGCTGTTACTCCTATCTTTAGTGGGCGCCCCTTTTCTCTGTATTTTACAGCATTTCCCAGTATGTTTGCAAATACCCTGCGCAGTTTTTCCCTGTCCATCACAAGCTTTATCCTGCCAATAGGTGGAGAATAATCGAGAGTGGTCTCATCGTCCAGATCACTGCGGAACTCATCCAGTATATCTTCAACAAATCCGCCTCCGTCCTCCACTTTAAAATCAAATCTCATTTTCCCCAGCTCAAGCTCAGAAAGATCGGACATCTGTTCTACCATCTTTTCCATTGCCGAGGCCTTGATATATATCGTATTCAGATATTTATCTCTCATCTCTTCAGTTGCCGCAACTCCATCGCGCAGACCCTCAACATAGCCCTTTATCGAGGTTATCGGTGTCCTGAGATCGTGCGAAATATTTGCCATCATCTGGTTTCTCTCGCGCTCGGATACAAGGCGCTCATTGACACTTGCCTTAAGCCTTTTACGCATATCATCAAATGCCACACACAGCTCGTTTACCTCAGCAACATTTGAGTGTAGCACTTCAAAATCAAGGTTTCCTTCGGTAATTTTTTCCGCTGCCTTTTTAAGCTCGGAAAGCGGCGGCACAATCCTCCTCGACAAGAAAAACACCGTCCCAAACAGCGTCCCTACCAATATCGCAAACACAGCTACAAGCCATATCATTATGTATTTGAAAAAAGTCCCTCCAGGACGCACCGATTCCTCCGCAATATCCCTATCTATTTCAGACATACGAAAAAATATTTTATCTGTAAGCTCCTGCGGTGCATTTATAACCGCCGCCGCGCCTACACCCACCGATACAAGAAATATTAGCACCAGCGGAAGGACAAAAGCCAGTATGCTTGCGATTATAAACCTCTTTTTGATGGACACGGCAAAACCTCCTAGATATCCCTCTTGTCAAAGATATAATACCCGCTGCACATAAATACTATCCCATATCCTACCAGCAGCCCTATCTTCGATATCATCGCTCCAAAGGGCAGCATATTTCCAATCCAGATATTGTGCCACTGCGAATATCCCGTAAAAAGGAGCCCGCTCATCTGCGGTATAAATATCCCAATAATTATAAGCAACACATACAGGATTATAGATATAAACATCGCAAGCGTGGAGCTTTTCGTAACTTGATTTATTAGTGCAGCAAAAAGCACAAGTATCAGCAACGGAACAACATCTAACATGTATGCCCCAAGGTTTTCCAATATGCTGAAAGCTCCTCCCCCAAATGCTATCTCAAAAATAGAGGTTACCATAAACAGCGAAAACAAATATATCAGCGCTATCATAACAATGGCGCTCACCTTTCCTAAATACACTTTAAATCGACTGACTGGACGCATAAGGACAGCTTTTATGCTTCCATCGATCAGCTCTGAGGGAAACAGATCCCCCGCAGCCATAAAAATCATCAGAGGTATATATACATTTATAAAAAATGTGAGCATTGCCATCGACATATTAAAGGTACCTATTCTAAAAACCCCACCTGTGAGCTTGGAAAGCGCAGCCTGTGCCAAAGCTACAAGCGCGCATATACATATCTCAATTACAAGAAACACTATGTACTTTTTCTTTGAAACAAGCTTAAACATTTCATTCTTAAATGTTCTCACCAACATATCCATAATCTCCTGTCTATCGGCATAGGCTGTATGTCCACCCGAAAATCATATCATGCCGCCGCGTTTTTCCCTCACCTTCTCAAGAAAATAATCCTCAAGCGTAGGGTTTAGCCGGAGTGCCTCCTCCATTGTGTCAAACGAAAGCAGCTCGCTTTCATATATTACAGCAACTTTATTGCAGGTCTTTTCTATCTCCGCTGCCATATGCGAAGATATAAGAAAAGCCGTTCCATTTTCCTCTGCCATCTTTTTTATTATACCGCGTATCTCCACTATCCCCTCAATATCCAGCCCGTTTACAGGTTCATCGAGAACAACAAGCCCTGGCGATGAAATCAGCGCAAGCGCCAGACCCATCCTCTGCTTCATTCCGAGGGAAAAGCGCGCCACCTTGTCCTTGCGGTACTTTTCGAGATGGACAAGCTCCAGTACATGCTCGATGTCCTGACTTGTAATTTCAGTATAGTTATTTGCGGCAAGCTTGAGATTGTTATATGCCGAAAGATAGTCATATAGTGCCGGAGCCTCTATCAGGCTCCCCACCCTTTCCATTGCAACCTCATATTCCATCTCTATGTCATGTCCAAATATCCTTACACTACCAGAGTCTGCATGACAAAGCCCAACTACAACCTTCATGGTAGTTGTTTTTCCGGAACCATTCGGACCAAGCAGACCAAGCACATCTCCTTGCTCAAGGCTGAAGCTTATCTTTGACGCTCCCCTCCCGTTTTTATATAGCTTTGTCACATTCTCAAGCTCAAGTACCTTCTCTGCCACGTTCGACCTCTCCTCATAAATTCCAAATATCAGGGCACAGATAGTCCATGCCCTGATACCAATAATGTTATTCGCTTACAATAATATCTGTCGCGCTGTCAGCCCCACCTATGATTGCTACCGCCGTGGATGAATCGCTTTCAAGTATTTCGTTGACATTTGGTAGCTCCGTTCCGCTTCCAAGTATCTCTACCATCTTTGCGGCAAATTCCTCCACAGTCATTCCAAGACATTCCTCGATATACGTCTCGAGACTCTCCGCATCATATCCAGAAATCATGTTTACAAACTCATTAGGTCCAAGCCCAAACAACCATTCACGCTCGTTCATTTGATCCTCTTCAAGCTGAGAGCGTGTCGTTGTGACACCCTGCTTTGTAACGGTAAATGCGTATCCGTTTTCCTCGGTCTGCATCGAGTAGTCATATATAGCTGCGTTGTCTGGGATATCAGGTAGATCGATAACAGTTGTCCCTATATCACTTACCTCCAGCAAAGCCTCCATTGACATGGTCTGTTTTTCGCCATTTACATCATATCCACATATAATAATTTTTATCTGGTTTGCTATAAGATTCCCGTTTTCATCAATAGATAGCATGCAGCTCGCGCTTTCAACCTGGGGCTCTGTCTCGCACACGAGTAGAAAATAATCAAGATCAAACTCCCTGCCATATTTATACGTGGAGTTCAGGCGGTAATCCACCACATCCTCAAAGTATTCAGTGCTTCCATCCTCGTGTACCACAACTCCGCCGTTCCAATCATTGTCCTGCATAACAGCTTCGCCTATTTTATATAGCTCATCGTACTTTTCTGAATAGTCATCAGAATGTAAGCCCTCATCTATATCAACATAGATCCCGCCATATGTCATACCTTCACGCGCCGAGCTGAACAAAAGCGACATACCTGATGTTATGAGTTCTGGAAGCTGGTTTCCCGAAAGCGTAATATTGTAGCTCTTAACCCCGTCCTCGTTGCCTGTAATTACAAAGTTGTTTTTAAGGTCGCCTACAAATGTATCCGCCAGCAATTCAGCAAAATCGATTACCTTGTTTGTGGTCTCGCCGTCCGTCCCGAACACCTGATATGCCACCGTAGATTCCTCATCGTATATATTGTCTGCATAGATGTCCCATCTCTCATCCGGCTGCCTGCTGCTTATCTGTATACAATTTCCGTTCGGGGTATCCTTTCGCACTTTATACATCTCGTACCCATACTGGTCATCGTCATCATAGCTATACGTGTGCATGACAACCTCACCATCCCAGTCTAGCTGAGAGAGAGCAGTGTTTTTAACTATTGTTTCCCCGTTATATTCCAATTCTCCTGAAAATTTCAATGTGAAATTGTCCATATACAGCAGCTTTTTTAACGAATTCTTATACGCTGTATATCCATTCGCATTGTCGAAATTTGCAAACGCCGCAGTAGTGAGGATTAGGACTCCGAGAACCATACATACAGCTGTAATAAAATGCTTATTCTTTCTCATGGGTCTTGCTCCTTTCGTTTTTATTCTTACCTGTATGTCATCGAAAAGCTTTCGTTGTAATTATAATAAATCTTTCCATTAAAGATTATATAACTTAACTATAAACATTCTATAAACAATATTAACCTACAGATAAAAAACGTAAAGCTCCGCAGATATCCCCGCAGAGCTTTATTAGAGCACATTTTAAAGCTGTTTTTCCATTATATAGTCATCCATGACAAACCCGCCACCTATGTCGGTCACCTGCTCGGCAACTATCTCAAATCCAATTTTTTTGTATATCGTGATAGAATCAAGGTTTTTCTTGTTTACCGTCAGCATTATTTTATCTCTGCCAAGCCACTTCGCCTCGTCATATATCAGCTGCATAAACTGATCCGCAATCTTCCTGCCGCGGAAATCCTTTTCAATATATATTTTCGAGAGGAACATATATCCGTCCTCCGGTTTCATCGCCATATACCCTATGAGCCTGCCATAGAGATGAGCAGTATAATATTCATACCCATCTTTAATGTCCTGCTCTATCCTATCGACAGACTGTATCGTTTTCATCATATAGTCTATCTGTTCCGGAGACAATATATTTGCATAGCACTCGTGCCATATATCGT
>CALXAZ010000187.1 GCA_944386395.1 uncultured Clostridia bacterium | reverse complement strand
GCACCTCGATGTCGGCTCGTCACATCCTGGGGCTGTATTCGGTCCCAAGGGTTCGGCTGTTCGCCGATTAAAGTGGCACGCGAGCTGGGTTCAGAACGTCGTGAGACAGTTCGGTCCCTATCTGTTGTGGGCGAAGGAGATTTGAGAGGAGCTGTCCTTAGTACGAGAGGACCGGGATGGACGAACCTCTGGTGCACCAGTTGTTCTGCCAAGGGCATAGCTGGGTAGCTAAGTTCGGACAAGATAAACGCTGAAAGCATCTAAGCGTGAAACTTCCCTCAAGATGAGATCTCCCATGGCGTAAGCCAGTAAGACTCCAGGAAGACTACCTGGTAGATAGGCCGCGAGTGTAAGTGCAGTAATGTATTGAGCTGAGCGGTACTAATAAGTCGAGGGCTTGACCTTGAAAGAGGGCAAATGAAGCTGCCGTCATTCTTAAATTCATTGTTCGGTTTTGAGGGTGTGTGCAAGGAAGGCAATACTCTCGGGGAGTTTGTATGCGCCTTTAGCTCAGTTGGTAGAGCAGCTGACTCTTAATCAGCGGGTCCTGGGTTCGAGTCCCCGAAGGCGCACCAAACACAGGACAGGAGAGCGAAGGGCAGAGGAGACGTGTAGAAATGGCCCGTTGGTCAAGCGGTCAAGACGGCGGCCTCTCACGCCGCAAACGGGAGTTCGATTCTCCCACGGGTCACCAAAAAAGGCTTGACAAAGTGAGTTGAGTAAGGTATAGTATTACAGGAAAAGGGCGGTAAGGAGAAGAAAGGGTGTATCAGTGAGGGCTGATATATCAGGAGAGACGGAAGAGTTTCTTTTGCTTACTTTTCTTTTCAGGAAAGGTAGTCGGTGTTTATTACGGCGAGGGTCCACCCGTTCCCATTCCGAACACGGTAGTTAAGCTCGTTCGTGCCGAAGATACTTGTCTGGAGACGGACTGGAAAAATAGGTCGATGCCGACATAAGGCGAGGGTTTGCCCCTCGCCTTTTTGCTGTTTTGAAAGTATTCCTGGGTGGAAAGCAAGCTTTTTGGAAAAGTGAGGGCTGAGGAGCATCTGGGAGGAGAGGTTTTAGGAATGGATCAGGTAAGGTGATAGAAGAAGGGAGGGCAAATTGCCCTCCCTCTTTGTTTATTTAAATTATGTAGCGTCTGGCTTTAGTCGAATTCCAGGTGGCGTATACTTTTTTCGGAGTAGCAGTCACCCTGCCGGACGTGGCGCATTTCGTGTTGCAGTGCTTTTCGCTGTTGGTTTCTGCTGAGGTTTTGGTTTATGTATATGTTATAGTTGCCGTCCGGGTCAACAAGAGTCATTCCTTTGATAGTGGAAGGGAGCGACAAAAGCCGGATATAAACTTCTTCTCTCATCTAGCCTCCATACATATGTTCTTTGTATTCGTTTTGTTTCCCCCCGGAAGATATCCGGGGGGTGTAGAGCGGTCCTCTGCGTGTGCAGAGGAGCATATTAGCCATTGATGTTTAAGGGATAGCGCACACAGCGCAGCGTCTAACGAGAAGGGGAGCTAGTCCCTGTCCTGTTTGGTAATATCCTCAATGATGGAGATTACCTTGCGGATGTCCTCCGGGGAGGCGTTGCGCGATGTGGAAAAGAGGGCACGCAGCTCGGGGCGGTGGTGGAGCTCTTCCATCATCTCTAAAACCTCGGGGTCGCGCTCGAATTCATTTTCCTGTGTGCCATTAAGCAGGTATTCGGTGGTCACGCCAAGGGCTGCTGCAATGTCAACTGCCAGCGCAGCCTTTGGGGCACGGCTGCCGTTGACGTAGCGAGAGATGGTAGCTTCGGTTGTGCCGGAGCGGCGCGCAAGCTCTCTCTGGGTTATGCCTTTTTCCTCAATAACGGCTGCAAGCCGGCGGGAAAAATCAGACATTAAACTCACCTCCAAATCTATGTTCTATTTTAGCAGCTTTTTACCAAAATGTAAATGGCTTGCAAAAATTTTCCGGTTGTGGTACAATACATATCGAAACGATGGGATTTTGCATAATAAAGAGCGAAAGGGGCGCTGCGCAGTGAGGCACAGATTGTCAAATAATATGCTCCGCGCGGCAGGACAGCGGCTCCTTTTTGCTGCCCTTGGGCATGTCCACACGGCGCGATGTATGTTGGGTCATTGCGGCCCTTATACTGTCACCGTGCGGGGTTACAGGTCTGGGGACATATCTGCGCGTGCCTGGGGGAGGACGGGATAGCTTTCCACTGGGGGGCGCTTGCTGTTTTGTCCATAAAGGCTGAAAGGCTCTGCCGGAGCGCCGGGAACGGCGCGTTGCCATCAGTATTGCCGTCTGTCCGCAAGGGGAAGGGCGGCATATGATGATGGTGAGGGCGGGGCTTTTTATTTTTGCGCGAGCCCCTGCGATAATTTGTGCCGCTGCGCGGCGGCAGGAGGAGATATGTTTAAAAGACTGCGCGAGAGCATAGAGGCATATAAGGAATACGATGTGGCAGCACGTTCGGGGATAGAGGTGCTTCTGCTCTATTCTGGGCTGCATGCCACGATAAATCACCGCATGGCACACTGGTTTTACCGGCACAGGAGATACTTTATAGCGCGGCTTATTTCACAAATGTCAAGGTTTTTTACCGGGATAGAGATACATCCTGGGGCAAAGATAGGGCGCCGTCTGGTGATAGACCACGGTGCAGGAGTGGTAATAGGGGAGACAACAGAGATAGGGGATAATGTGCTCATATATCAAAATGTTACCCTTGGAGGCACGGGAAAGGACACAGGGAAGCGCCATCCCACGATATGCGACAATGTAATGGTTGGCTGTGGGGCGAGAGTGCTGGGACCGATAGTGATAGGAGAAAACTGTAAGATAGCGGCAAATGCGGTGGTGCTAAAGGACCTTCCGCCAAACAGCACGGCAGCGGGAGTGCCGGCAAAGGTGGTGCGAGTGGCTGGGGAAAAGGTGAGTGTGGAGGAGAAGCTTGACCATATCCACACGCCAAACCCGATGGATGAGCTGTACAGCCGGATTGAAGCGCTGGAGAAGAGGCTTGCGGCATATGAGAGGGAGGGACGGGAGACCTTTCCGGAGGAGAAAAGAGAAAGGTGAGGGAACAGGATGAAAATATATTCTACCATAGAAGAGCTTATAGGGAATACGCCGCTATTTGAGCTAAAGAAGTATGCAAAGAGCCTTGGGCTTAAGGCGAGGATAGTTGCAAAGCTGGAGTGGAAGAATCCGGGTGGAAGCATAAAGGACAGGGTAGCGAAGGCGATGCTGGACGAAGCTGAGAAGCGGGGAGAGATAGCGGAAGGGTCGGTAATAATTGAGCCGACAAGCGGCAATACGGGAGTAGGGCTGGCGGCAGTGGGGAGTGCGCGAGGTTACCGCGTGATACTGACAATGCCGGACAGCATGAGTCTCGAGCGCAGGCAGCTTCTGGAGGCATATGGGGCAGAGCTTGTGCTCACGCCGGGCAGCGAGGGGATGAACGGGGCGATAGCGAAGGCGGAGGAGCTTTCGCGGGAGCTTCCGGGGTCGTTTATAGCGGGGCAGTTTACTAACCCTGCAAATCCCCGTGCCCACTATGAGGGGACGGGGCCGGAGATATGGCGGGACACCTGTGGAGAAGTGGATATATTTGTGGCAGGTGCGGGCACGGGCGGCACTGTGTCGGGCGCGGGAAGATATCTCAAGGAGCAAAATGGAAAGGTAAAGGTTGTGGCAGTAGAGCCGGACACGTCGGCAGTGCTCTCGGGAGGAGAGGCAGGACCTCATGGGATACAGGGGATAGGAGCGGGGTTCATACCGGAAACGATGGATATGGGAGTTTGTGACGAGGTGATACCGGTCTCGCTGGAAGCGTCTTATGAGGAAGTGAGGGCGCTTGCGGGAAGCGATGGGCTGCTCATAGGGATATCGGGAGGAGCGGCGCTCCATGCGGCAAGGCAGCTTGCGGAGAGGGAAGAGAACGCCGGGAAGCTGATAGTGGTGATTTTTCCGGACAGCGGGGAGAGGTATATGTCAACAGGGCTTTTTGAACAGGAATAAGACAGGATTAAGAGGCGAGGGAAAAGGGACAGCGGAGGCAAAAGCCTCCGCTGTTTTTTAAAAATATTGAAAAATGGAACAAAGCCGGGAGAAGATCCGTCTCAACTGGATAAACGGAGAATTCCGTTCAGCTCAGGAAGGAATATATATTGTATGCGCTTATCCCCATGACAAGAAGCATTGAAAGCTCGAACAGGACGTTCACCTGCCGCTCATCAAGCCGCCTGTTTATCATTCCTCCGGCTTCGCTGCCGATGATTCCGAATAGCACCATTCCAGCCATAAGGGGTGCGGGGATGCCGGGGATACCGCTTGTGACAGATGAGGATATCAGCCCGACCGACTGGCTTATAAGGATAACATACAGGCTGTTCTGGGCAGCGGTTTTAGCGGACATGGAGAAAAAGAAATACATAACAGCCATGTTGAACGGACCACCGCCGATGCCAAGGAAAGTGCCGAGCATCCCCAGGAAAAGTCCGACCACGGCGCATAGCGGTTTGTTTGTGAGGCTGTGGCTTGAGAACCTTGAGCGGTTTAAGGTGTATATGAGGGTGGCAAGGGTGGCAATCAGCAACAGTGCCGCCTGGACGCTTCCAGCGGTGTTTTTGTCGGCAAAGGAGGAGGCGACCATGCTGAAAAGCTGCTTTCCCACAAGACCGCCTATTGCGGCGCCTATTGCAAGAGGGGTGGATACCGAAAGGTCGATAGAGGACTGTTTTCTGACCATTGATTTGCCGACCGACCAGCAGGTCATGCCCACAACAGTCACACCCGACAGGAAGTTTATCGCGGCAACGTCCATAATGCCGGTCGAGTCTAGCACCGGCTTAATTATCACGCCGCCGCCCATTCCACAAATCTTGCCGATGATGCAGGCAAAAAATGCCACCATAAAGCAGATAAAGTAATACATCAGCCATTGCCTCCCGAGAGGACCGAACAAACGGTCGTACATATACATTCAGGATATCACAGTGGCAGTACATATGCAAGAAAAATATGGGTGGCAAAAGAGTTACAAAAATGTAATTTGATTTTTCGTACTAAAACCCATATAATAAATGGAGATTGAGGCGCAGTAGCGGGCGCCATATGTCAGACAGTTTTTGAAAAACAAATATTGAGGTATCAGTTTTGAACAGTGCAACAAAAAACGGGAGGCGTGTTGCGTCTCCGCAAAAAAAACAGAATAAAAGCCCGGGTAGGGCAAGGACGCCCATTGCGCTTGCGGCAGTAGCGGTGATACTGCTCGCGGCGGTGATAGGGCTTGTAAAGGCGTATTCATATGACAGGATATATCCCCGGGTAAGTGCCGCGGGAGTGGAGCTTGGAGGGATGACCGTCAATGAGGCGGTGGAGGTTCTGTCGGAAAATCTTGAGGTACACGGGGATGATGTTGTCGAGGTTACCTGTGGGGGAGCCACGGGGAGCATTGGGCTTAAGGAGATAGGCGGCAGGGTAGATGCTGAGGCGGTTGCCAGGGAGGCATATGCCATTGGGCATGAAGGAAATTTTATTGGGCGCGGTATTGCGATAATAAGCACGCTGTTTATCCCTCATCGCGTGGATGTCTCTCCGGAGGAGACCGATACAGAAGCGGTGGACGGGCTGATAGAGGGGCTTGCGGAGGAGATATACGTAAAAGAGGAGGACAGCGGCTATGAGGTCTCAGAAAGCGAGCTGCTGCTCGACAGGGGAGTTACGGGGATATCGCTTGATACAGAAGCAGCCCGCGAGGCGCTGATTTCGCGTGCGCTCGAGGGGGAAAGCGAGATATCGCTGGACGAGTTTATCATAAGGGATGAGCCGGAGCCGCTTGACATAGAAAGCATATATGGCGAGGTGTACCGCGAGATGAAGAATGCGACAGCGTCGTCGCAGGATGGGGTCATCACTGTAAGCGAGCACGTCGTCGGGATAGATTTTGACAAGGCGGCGGCAGCAGAGCAGCTTTCGGGTTCGACAGAGAGAATAGTGAGAGTGCCGCTCATGGTGACGCAGCCGGAGATAACAAGTGGCGATCTCGATACCGAAAACCTGTTTCAGGACGTGCTGGTAGAGGTCACCACGTACCTCAACGCCGCAAATAAGAACAGGACGGGGAATGTTGCAATAGCGGCAGCGGCGTGTAACGGTACTGTGCTCAACCCGGGGGAGGAGTTTTCGTATAACGATACGGTAGGACCGTCCACTGTGGAGAAAGGATATAAGGAGGCGTCAGTTTACGTTTCAAGCGGAGAGGACAGCCAGCTTGGCGGAGGGAAGTGCCAGGTGTCGTCGACGATATATATGGCAGTCATCCGCGCGCAGCTCGAGGTCACCGAGCGGACCGAGCACCGCTATTATCCGGGCTATACCCCGATAGGGGAGGATGCCACTGTGTATTATGGGTCGCTCGATTTTAAATTTAAAAATAACCAGATATATCCCATAAAGCTGGTTGCCTACCAAAAGAGCAACTATATCACCGTCCAGATACTTGGAACAAGGACGAATACAAATACTGTGGATATCGAGACGGTGGTTACAAGCTCCACGCCGTATCAGACAGTGACAACAGAGACTACCTCGCTTGCGCCGGGTACACAGAAGGTCACCACCGACGGTCATACCGGATATAAGAGCACGACCTACTGCGTGGTATACGATGCGGACGGAAACCAGATAGACAGGTATAAGCTTAACAGCAGCACATACCGTCCTCTCAATAAGCAGGTGCTGGTCGGGGCAGCCGCCCCAAGCGACACCACTGCCCCAAGCGACACCACCGCCCCAACCAGCACCACCGCTCCAACCAGCACCACCGCTCCAAGCGACACCACCGCCCCGACCAGCGACACCGCTCCGGGAGATACAACAGACCCGGGTAGCACCACCGCTCCCACAGAGGTCACAGATCCCGTCGAGACAACAGAGCTGCCGCCTGTGGAGGAGCCTACCTCAGAGGCAGGCACCGAGCCGGAGGGGATAGGATGGTAGACATGCTTACCTGCTGCTTTACCGGGCACAGGGAGCTGCCGGGAGTAGACCGTGAGGAGATAAAGAGCAGGCTGTCGGGCGAGATCCTTGCGATGTATAAGAGAGGCGTGAGGAGGTTTATAGCAGGAGGTGCGATAGGCTTTGATACATATGCTGAGGAGAAGGTGCTCGAGCTGAGCGAAGGGCTTAAAGGCATCGAGCTATGGGTTGCCATACCGTTTGCGGAGTATGATAGGAGCTGGACTGTGGAGCTGAGGGAAAAGAACCGGGTCATACTTGGCAGGGCAGCACATGTAGAAACAGTTTCGGTTCGGTTCTGGCGAGGCTGTTACAGTGCGCGAAACCGCTGGATGGTTGAAAATTCCGAGTTCTGCATTGCCTGCTATGACGGGAGAAGTCCCGGCGGCACGGCGTATACAGTGCGCTATGCCAGGGCAAAGGGGCTGAACATAGTAAATATATGCGATACGTTATGACAGGAAAAGCGCCGGGGAATGCCCGGCGCTTTGGTTTTTGGCAGTGCTGCTGCCATGAGGCTTAGATTTTAGATTATTATTACGCTGCGCAGCCGGCGTTTTCCACGGCTTATGTGCCTGGAGACGGCAGATACGCTCACGCCCCACATTGCGGCTATCTGCGGCATGCTCATGCTTCTGAGATAGTACAGCTCGATGGCATCGCGCTGCCTTTGGGTTAGGTTTTCGTGAAGTGCGCGGAGGGTTGCACGCAGCAGCCTGCCGCTGTTTGTCGAGCCACCGCCGAGCTGCTCCTCCTGCCAGATAAGAAACAGGCGGTTTTCGGCAGCCGCAAGCTCTGAATTTGTCATATGCTTCCCCCTATATACCACAGGAGATGGCGGTAGGTGTCGAGATTTTCACGGCGCATAGTGCGCAGAAGCGCAATGCGCTTTTCGGTCTCGTTGTCGGGGTTGGCTCCATATTGGCGCCTAAGCTCTGACAGCCTTTGCCCGATGGCCTCTGCCTCGTCCCTATACTGTGTAGCAAGCTGTTCCAATGTCATCCTCTTATCATCTTCCTTTCCAGTGACGCACTGCTGCACCTAACTACTTGACGTTTGGTATAACCCAATGGTAACATAGGAACATTTGTTTGTCAACTGAAAAAAGAACATTTGTCCAAAAATTGTTTTGGGTGGCAATGGTCAATTTTCCAAAAGAATGGGGATGAGGCGGCTGGAGTTGGTACAAAACGGGAAAAATCGGCTGTCGGCTTAAAGCGACAGCTTTCGCGTGGGCAATAGTGCATAATGTGTAAGAACGGCGCTGAGCTGGTGGCAAGGGCGGAGGTGCAAGGGAAAAGGGCACAAAAAAGGCGCGCATTGCAGCGCGCCGGGTCAGGCTGAGAGATCAGTCGCCGGAGGAGAGCTTGGCAGCCTCCTTTTCAGCAGAGTGTATCATCGAGAGAAGCGACTGGACAAGGAGGGGATAGTCGCGGGTGAGGGAATCGTTAGAGATAGAGGGAAGCGTCTGCCCCTTTGCGAGGGCGCGGGAAAAGCGCATCTCGCAGAGCTTCATATTGGCGTCGGCAGAATCGGAAAATTCGTCCTCCGGCACGGCAAAGAAGCTCTTTGCACCGGCGCCGGAGCGCATATACAGCTTGCGAAAGAGCTTGTATATCGCACAGCCGAGAAAGTTGTACGCCTCGAGCACGAGTGAGCGGTTTTCCGATTTGCCAAGCAGGTCGAAGAGGATGCTTATCGAGTTTACGAGGATTTTTTTGGAAAAGAGGGACATGGCGCTGCCGCGAAGGCGGTTATCTCTTAAGGCAGCCTCGCCGTGAAGCTCTTCAAAGTTTATGGAGGTTCCATCGCGGGACATTGTGCGTCCCAGCAGGAAGTCGGCGGATACGCCGTAAAAGTCGGCAGCGGCAACGACAAAGGCAAGCCCGGGTTCGCGCACACCATTTTCGTAGTGGCTGAGCAGGGCCTGTGATACTTTGAGCTCAGCGGCGACATATTTTTGGCTGAGACCCTTTTCCTTTCTAAGAAGGGAAAGGGTTCTGGGGAAGCTTGAGTTCATAGAAGGATCTATCCTTTCCGTCCCGGAGCACTAGAGGGTTTCCGGGTCTCCATAATCAACAGTAAGTAAATTATATATCGCAGTATACGTTTTGTAAAGGGGAAAAGGGTAATTAAAAAAGATTTTTTGGGAGATAAGTCAAAAACAGGTGAATTCTGTGCAAAATGTATAAAAAGCAAAAAATTTTTAGGAAGAAATAAAATATTATTGTGCAAAAGAGAAAATTGTGGTAATATGATGACAAGGAAACCCGTGCAGAGAGGAAGCGCGGGGATAAATGAAAGGATTGAAGAAATATGGAACAGCTTAACGTCATCATAGAGGGTTCTGCCCGCCACGTACACGTAACAAAGGAGCACCTTGCCAAGCTTTTTGGCGAGGGGTACGAGCTTCACAACAAGCGCGAGCTGAGCCAGCCGGGACAGTATCTTACCGAAGAGAAGGTTCGTCTGGAGGGGCCGCGTGGAGGGATCGACCGGGTGTCTATCCTGGGGCCTGAGCGCGCGGCGACACAGGTAGAGGTGTCGTTTACCGATGCGCGGGTGCTGGGGCTCACGCCGCCGGTGCGCGAGAGTGGGGACCTTGCGGGTTCGTCGCCGATAAAGATAATCGGACCTGCTGGGGAGATAGAGCTGGAAGAGGGCTGCATAGTGGCAAAGCGTCACATACATATCACTCCGGAGGACGCGGAGAAGTATGGTCTAAAGGAGAAGGAGATAGTACAGGTGAAGGTAGAGGGCGAGCGTGCGCTGGTGTTTGACGAGGTAGTAGTGCGCGTATCTCCCAAATTCCGTACGCGTATGCACATCGACTTTGATGAGGGGAATGCCGGGCAGATAGGTGCAGAGCAGACAGGACTTGTCATCAAAAAGGCGTAGGTATGTAGTTGGCGGCGTTTGCACGGGTTTGTGCAGGCGCCGCCACTAAAATCAGAACCCGGGAGGAAATAAAAATGGCTGCAATAAAGAAAAGACAGGATTTGGAGCATCACCTCTACCTCTTTCACGAGGGGAGCGACAGCCGCTCCTACCTCATTTTCGGGGCACATCCTGAAAAGAGGCGAGGGAAAGAGGGGGTAATATTTCGTGTGTGGGCGCCGCATGCGAAGAGCATATCGGTAATAGGCGAGTTCAACGGATGGGACAGGAAGATAAGCCCGATGGAAAGGCTCGCAGACGGCGAGACGTGGGAAAGGTTTGTACCGGGGGTGGAGATATACCACAACTATAAATATTCCATCGAGGGGGCGGACGGGAAGATACGCGACAAGAGCGACCCATACGCCTTCCATTCGGAGACGCGGCCGGGGAACAGCTCAAAATATTACGATCTCTCGGGATATAAATGGGCAGACGGGAAGTGGATGGAGAACCGGCGCAAATCCGGGCCGCCATACAGCCGCCCCGTCAGCATATACGAGATGCACCTGGGCTCGTGGAAAAAGGTAACCGACGGGCCTGATGGGCAGTTTTACAGCTATCAGATGATAGGAGACGAGCTTATACCCTATCTCAAGGAGATGGGATATACACATGTTGAGTTTATGCCGGTGATGGAGCATCCGCTTGACGCATCGTGGGGGTACCAGGTGACGGGGTACTTTGCGGCGACGTCGCGCTTTGGCACGCCGAAGGATCTGATGCGGCTGATAGACAGGCTGCATGCGGCTGGGATAGGAGTGATACTCGATTGGGTGCCGGCGCACTTTCCGAAAGATGGGCACGGGCTTGTTGAGTTTGACGGGGAGGCGCTGTACGAGCCGGATGATAAGCTGATGCAGGAGCATCCCGACTGGGGGACGCGGATATTCGACTTTGGGCGGACAGAAGTGAGGTCATTTCTGATATCATCGGCATATTTCTGGCTTGACTATTTTCATGCCGACGGGCTGCGGATAGATGCGGTGGCATCGATGCTCTATCTCGATTATGGCAGGCAGGATGGGCAGTGGAGGCCGAACAGGAACGGGGGGAAGGAGAACCTGGAGGCGATAGCTTTTCTGCAGAAGCTAAATGAGTGTGTGTTTCAGGACTTTCCAGACGTGATGATGATAGCGGAAGAGTCGACCTCGTGGCCGCTTGTGACAAAGCCGACGGATATAGGGGGGCTTGGGTTCAATTTCAAGTGGAATATGGGCTGGATGAACGACATGATGCACTACATGGCGCTCGACCCATATTTCCGGCAGTTTAACCACAAGGACATAACCTTCTCGTTTATGTACGCATTTTCGGAGAATTTTGTGCTTCCGGTGTCACACGATGAGGTAGTACACGGGAAGAAGTCGCTTTTAGACAAGATGCCTGGTGAATACGATGAAAAGTTTGCAGGGGTGCGGGCGTTTCTGACGTATATGTACGCGCATCCTGGAAAGAAAATGCTGTTTATGGGGCAAGAGTTTGGGCAGTTTATCGAGTGGAACTTTGACAATGGCCTTGACTGGCTGCTTTTGAAGTATGAAAAGCATGCAAAGCTGAAAGCATTTGTGTCAGCGCTGAACCGTTTCTACCGGCGAAATGCGGCGATGTGGGAGATAGATTATGACTGGAGCGGGTTTGAATGGATCTGCCACAGTGATAATAATGCAAATACGGTTGTATTTCTCCGCCGGGACAAGGCGGGCAGGGAGCTGATAACAGCGGTAAACTTTTCGCCGGAGTACCGGGAGGGGTATCTTATCGGTGTGGATACTCCGGGGGTATATAAGGAAGTGTTCAGCTCGGACGCTGAGGAGTTTGGCGGCGAGGGGCGGCTGAATAGAGAAAAGCTATATACCTACCTTCGCCCGCAGCATGATAAGCCGCAGTCGATAGCGGTAAATATCGCGCCGTTCAGCGGAGAGATAATAAAGCGGGAAAGGTCATTAAAGAAGAACAAAAAACTGGATATGGAGCGGGGCAGGGAAAAGGCAGAAAAAAATAACACAGAAGAGCAATAGATGAAAAATGCGCTTTTATATTTGTAAGCATAGAGAACAGGCGTAAGGAGAAGATCGATATGTCAATATACAGGAAAAAAGATTGTGTGGCAATGGTGCTTGCGGGAGGGCAGGGCTCCCGTCTGTATGTGCTGACAAGCAAGGTGGCTAAACCTGCGGTGCCGTTTGGCGGCAAATACCGTATAATCGACTTTGCCCTTTCAAATTGCACCAATTCAAATATAGATACAGTAGGGGTGCTGACTCAGTATCAGCCGCATGAGCTGAATGCTTACATCGGCAGCGGGCAGCCATGGGATCTTGACAGGCTGGACGGAGGGGTGCATGTCCTTCCGCCGTATATGACGGGGAAATCTGGTGAGTGGTACAAGGGGACGGCAAATGCCATCTATCAGAATATCAACTTTATCGACCAGTATGACCCCGATTATGTTCTCATCCTGGGAGGGGATCACATATATAAGATGAACTACTCGCGTATGATCGACCAGCACAGGCGGACAGGTGCGGACGCAACGATAGCGGTCATTGAGGTTGAGTGGGAAGAGGCGTCGCGGTTTGGGATAATGAGCGTGGACGCAGAGGGGCAGATAACCGAGTTTGCCGAAAAGCCGAAGGAGCCGAAGTCGAATCTTGCGTCGATGGGGATATATGTATTTTCGTGGCAGAAGCTGAAGGAATACCTGATAGAGGATGAGGCGGATAGTACATCGAGCAACGACTTTGGAGGGGACATCATACCAAAGATGCTCTCGAACGGGGAAAAGATGATGGCATATAAGTTTGAGGGTTACTGGAAGGACGTCGGTACGATAAACAGCCTGTGGGATGCGAATATGGATATGCTCGCGTCGAATTCGTCGCTCAATATATTTGATGACAACTGGAAGATATATTCGCGCAACCCGACAGCGCCGCCGCACTATGTAGGGGAGAACGCGGAGATATCGCACTCGATAGTGACAGAGGGGTGCGAGATATACGGGACGGTGGAAAATTCGGTGCTGTTTGACAGTGTAACTGTTGGAGAAGGAGCGATAGTGCGGTATTCAACGATAATGCCGCGGGTAACGATAAAGCCGGGGGCAGTGATAGAATATGCAATAGTGGCAGAGGACGCGATAATCGGGGAAAATGCGCATATAGGAGCGGACCCTAAGGACACAGATCCAGACGAGTGGGGGATATCGGTTATAGCGTCGAGCGTAAAGGTGGGAACGGGTGCAGTGGTAAAGCCGCAGCAGATGGCTGATGCCGATGTTCCAGCAGCGAAGAAAACTGCGGTCAGGGCGTAAAAGGAGATGGAAGATATGAACGATATGCACGGAATAATATTTGCATACAGCTCGGACCAGCGGATGAAAGAGCTTACCGAGCACAGGACGGTATCCTCCATTCCGTTTGGGGCGAGATACCGGGTGATAGACTTTGTGCTGTCGAGCATGGTAAACGCGGGAATAAGCGACATTGGCGTTATCATGCATGAAAATTACCAGTCGCTTCTGGACCATCTGGGACCTGGGAAAGACTGGGACCTCGACCGCAAGAGAGGCGGGCTGCGCATCCTCCCGCCTTTTGGGCTGACAACGACAGGGGGGCGTAACACAAGCTACCGGGGGCGGATGGAGGCACTTGGCAGCGTGCTGTCATATATAAAGCAGTCGGTGCGACAGAAGTATATAGTGATGGCGGACGGGGACATAATCGCGAATATCGACCTGGAGGCAGTGCTTGAAAAGCATCTCACAAGCGGGGCAGACATAACTGCGGTGTACTCGAAAAATTTGGGCGAGGACCCGGCAGAAAGCACATATTTCAAATTTGACGGGGACGGGATGGTCTGCGACGTGGTGACATCGCCGGATGAGCCGCAGGGGAACAGCTCGCTTGGAGTGTATCTAATAAGCAAGAGCCTGCTGCTGGAGCTTATAGCGGACTGTGTTTCACACAGCCTGTTCTCCTTCGACCGCGACGTGCTTCAGAAGCGCCATGGTGAGCTGAAGATAGCGGGGTACGAGCAGACCGGCTTTGCGGTGCGTATGCAGAGCACGGTGTCATATTTCAGGCAGAGCATGAAGCTTCTTGAAAAGGGAGTGCGAAGCGACCTGTTTATCCCGGAGCGGCCGATAAAGACAAAGGTGCGCGATGAAGCGTCAACATATTACGCGCCGGGGTCGAAGGCGGTAAACTGCATTGCGGCTGACGGCTGCTATATAGACGGAGAGATAAAAAACTGTGTTTTGTTCCGAGGAGTCAGGATAGGGAAGGGAGCAAAGGTTTCCAATTCGATATTGATGCAGGATACCGTGGTAGAGGACGGGGTTACGCTCGACTATGTGGTGACCGACAAGGACGTTGTGATAAAGGAAGGGCGGACGCTTGTAGGGTACGAGTCATACCCGATAACGATATCGAAGGGGAGCATAGTATAGAGAGAGCACAGGCGACCGGCGGGCAGGACCGGGACATATATTGCAATAAAGGAGGAAAGAGAAGATGAAGGTTTTGTTTGTAACCTCCGAGGCTGCACCGTTTGTAAAGACGGGGGGGCTTGGCGACGTGGCAGGTTCGCTGCCGCAGGCGCTGAATGCTAAGAGGGTAGCCACGCGGGTGATGCTTCCGCTGTATGAGAGCATAGGTGAGCAGTGGCGGGAAAAGATGACCTTTAAGAAATATATATATATAGAGCTGAGCTGGAGGAAGCTGTATTGCGGGATATTCGAGCTCAAGCACGAGGGGGTCACCTATTATTTTCTTGATAACGAGTACTATTTCAAGCGTCCGGGGACGTATGGATTTTTTGACGATGGGGAGCGTTTTGCGTTTTTCTGCCGAGCGGTAGTGGAGGTAGTGGCAGAGCTCGACTGGGAGCCGGACGTGATACATCTGAATGACTGGCAGACGGCGTTTGTCCCGGTGTATATGAAGGAGCTGCAATATAGATTTCCGAAGCTGAATGATATAAAAACAGTATTTACAATACATAATATAGAATATCAGGGGAGATACTCCAGGGACATTCTTGCAGATGTGTTTGGTCTGAACGAGGGATGGTATGCCGATGGGACGCTGCGGATGGGAGACAGCGTGTGCATGATGAAGGGAGGCATACTCACCTCCGACTATGTGACAACAGTCAGCCCGACCTATGCGCAGGAGCTACAGTACCCCTATTTTGCGCAGGGGATGGAGGGAGTATTGTCGCTGGTGTCCGACCATTTCTGTGGCATACTCAATGGGATAGACACCGCAAGCTACGACCCTGCCACCGACACCCGTATAGCCAAAAACTACGACGCAACAACTTTTGCCGACAAGGCAGTAAACAAGGCGGAGCTGCAAAAGTCATTTGGGCTTGAGGAAAACCCGGATGTACCGGTTATAGCGTGTATAGGGAGGCTTGTGGCGCACAAGGGGATGGATCTTGTGATGTCGGTGTTTGACAGGCTGATGTCGCTTGGGATACAGTTTGTAATCCTTGGCACCGGCGACTATAAGTACGAGCAGTTTTTCCGCAGCGCAAAAAACTACTATCCCGGAAGGTTTTCCGCGAATATCACCTTTTCCGAGCTGATGGCGCGGAGGATATACGCCGGAGCGGATATATTCCTTATGCCCTCGCAAAAGGAGCCGTGCGGGCTGAGCCAGATGATGGCAATGCGATATGGCACGCTGCCGGTGGTGCGTGAGACGGGAGGGCTGAAGGACACCGTGCGCCCGTACGGGACAGAAGGGGAGAGCGGGTTTACCTTTGCCAATTACAATGCGGACGATATGTTTAACGTGATATGCTTTGCGGTAGATAAGTATTATAACGACAGGGAGCACTTCAACGAGATTGCGGTAAAGGATATGCAGACAGATTTCAGCTGGTCGCGCTCGGCGGCGGAGTATAAGAAGCTGTATATGAATATCACCGGCAAGAGATAGAGGCGGAGCGGCGTAGGCTGAGATTGAGTGGAGTAATTCAGGCAGGCGTGTACGCTGAAGCAGGAGAGGCCTGTCTGGATTACCGGTTTCCGACAAGGAAAATATGGGAGGATAAAATATGACAAACTATGCACGTGCGGAGATAATCGAAGCGATAGAGGGAAAGCTTCGGAGGAACTTTGGCTGTGAGCTTGAAGAGGCGGGAGCGGAGAAGGTATTCAAGGCGTGTGCGCTTGTGATGCGCGATATAATGTCGAATAAGCTGGTAGATACCGAGGCGCGGCTTGAGGAGTCGGAGAATAAGCAGGTCCACTATCTGTCGCTTGAGTTTCTTCTGGGGAGGTCGCTTGAGAAGAATGCGTTTAATGTGGGGATGCTCGAGCTGATAACGGGTGCGATAAAGGAGCTTGGGTTTGACCCGGACGAATTTTTTGAGGTAGAGCCGGACGCGGCGCTGGGCAACGGAGGTCTGGGAAGGCTTGCGGCGTGCTATCTTGAGGCGATGACGACGCAGGGGATACCTGCTACTGGGTATTCGATACTTTATGAATATGGCATATTCAAGCAGAAGATAATCGACGGGGAGCAGCAGGAGCTGCCCGACAAATGGCTGGATATAGACGATGTGTGGCTGCTGAGGGACTTTGATTCATCGTATATAGTGCGGTTTGGAGGGAGCGTGGAATATGACTGGCAGGAGGGGCGGATGGTGCCGAGATACATCGGGTCGTCCGACGTGCGCGCTACCCCGGCGGATATGCTGATATCTGGATATAGCAACGATACGGTCAACCGGCTGAGGCTGTGGACAGCGTCGGCAGCGACGGATATGGATATGTCGCTTTTTTCACAGGGACAGTATCTCAAGGCGCTTGAGGACAAGGCGATGGCGGAGGTGATAACAAAGCTCCTCTATCCCGAGGATAACCACTATGAGGGTAAGATGCTGCGGCTGAGGCAGCAGTATTTCTTTGTTTCTGCAACGGTGCAGGATATAGTGGCAAAGCACCGGGCAAAATATGGCACGCTTAAAAATTTCCATGAAAAGCACATTCTGCAGATAAACGACACGCATCCGACCTTTGTCATCCCCGAGCTCATGCGGATATTGATGGACGAGGAGGGCTACGGCTGGGAAGAAGCGTGGGAGATAGTGAAGAAATCTGTGGCGTATACCAACCACACGGTGCTGTCGGAGGCGCTGGAATGTTGGCCGCAGCCGCTGGTGCAGAGCCTTGTGCCGCGGATATACGACATTACTCTGGAGATAGACCGCCGCTTTAATGAGGAGATAGACCGGTTTTACGGTGGGTACGACGACTCAAAGAGGCGTATACTGAGCGTGCTGTACGGGGGACAGGTGAGGATGGCAAACCTCTGCGTTGCGGCGTGCTGCTCGATAAATGGTGTGTCGGCGCTGCACACGGAGATATTGAAGAAGAACGTGTTTAAAGATGCATATGAGATGTTTCCGGAGAAGTTTGTCAATGTCACAAATGGTATCGACCACCGCCGCTGGCTTGCGCAGGCAAATCCGGGGCTTACCTCGCTTGTCACCGAGCTGATAGGCGACGGGTTTTATATAAACGCAGGCGAGCTGAAGGGGCTTGAGAAATACGCGGATGACAGGACAGTGCAAAAGCGTCTTGATGAGATAAAGCTTGAAAACAAGAAGCGGATGGCAAAGTATATCAAGGAGGCAAACGGTATTGTCGTAGACCCGGCTTCGCTATTTGACGTTCAGGTAAAGAGGCTGCACGAGTATAAGCGGCAGCTTTTGAATGTTATGCACATAGTGCATCTGTATAACAGGATAAAGAGCGACCCGTCGATAGATATGCAGCCGCACACATTTATATTTGGGGCGAAGGCTGCGCCGGGATATTATGTGGCAAAGGAGATAATCCATCTTATAAACAGTGTGGCAGACCATATCAATAGCGACCCGGAAGTAAAGGACAGGATAAAGGTTGTGTTTCTGGAGAACTACCGGGTTTCGCTTGCGGAGATGCTGATGCCGGCAAGCGAGCTCAGCGAGCAGATATCGCTTGCAGGTATGGAGGCAAGCGGGACTGGCAACATGAAGTTTATGATAAACGGCGGGCTGACGATAGGCACGATGGACGGCGCGAACGTTGAGATATGCGACCGTGTAGGACGGGAGAACATGTTTATCTTCGGCATGACGGCGGGAGAGGTCGAGGAGCTGGGCCGCCACGGGTACAATCCTGTTGCGCTGTACGACAACGACCTTGAGATAAAGGCAGTCATCGACAGGATACGCGCGGGGTTTAAGGACGGGGTAAACTATACCGGGCTGATGCAGTCGCTGCTGTTTGACGACAGGTACAGGCTGCTTGCCGATTTTGAAAGCTACCGCGCCGCGCAGGAGAGGGCAGTTGCGACGTATGCGGACAGGGAGAAGTGGAACCGCATGTCGGTCATAAATATTGCAAATGCAGGATACTTTGCCGCAGACCGCAGCGTGAAGGAGTATGCGGAGAAGATATGGCATGTGACCTCGATAAATGGAAGTGCGCGATAACAGGGAGATAGTGCTGGAGAGGCTGGACAGGGGTGAAAAATACCTCACAATATAAAAGGAAAAGCTCCGGGCAATAAGCCCGGAGCTTTGTTTTGTAAAAAAGGATACAAATCGTTTTCACGCGAGAGTGCGGCAGCTATTCCAGGGCAAGCTTTACCGCAGCCATTGCGTGGAGGAAAGTGGTGTCGAAAACGGGGATGTCGGTGTGCTCCTGATGGATAAGGAGAGGGATTTCGGTGCAGCCGAGGATGGCGCCTTCCGCGCCCTCCACACGGCGCAGGCGCTCCATTATGTCAAGGTAAAGCGCGCGCGAGCTTTCGCGTATGTCGCCAAAGGTCAGCTCGTCCACTATCACCCTGTGTATCTCCTGCGCCTCATCCTCTGAGGGGACAGTGACCTCTATGCCGTGGCGCGCCAGCCTGTCCTTATAAAATGGCTGCTGCATGGTAAAGACGGTGCCGAGCAGGGCGACCTTTTTCAGCCCCTTTTCCTTTATTGCCTGTGCGGTTGCGTCGGCAATGTGTATCATTGGAAGAGATATTGAGGACTCTATCTCGTCGAACACGGCGTGCATGGTGTTGGTGCAGAGAAGCAGCACATCCGCGCCGGCAGCGGCGAGACTGTTTGAGATGTCGATAAACTCGCGGGCAAGCTCCCCTGTTTCGCCGCGGGACATCAGCCCCAGCTTTTGCGGCAGGTCGGTGGAGTACATTATCGATTCCACCGTGTGGCTGCCTCCAAGCAGGAGGTTCGACTGTTCGTTTATTATGCGGTAGTATTCGATGGAGGACTGCCAGCTGAGCCCTCCGATAAGCCCTATTTTTTTCATTTTCAGCTCCATTCTGCCGATAAAGGCGAGTTATTTGCTGTTGTGGAGATATATGGCGCAGGCGATGTCCTCGATAGCGAGGCCGAGCGCGTCGAATATCGTTATGTCCTCCGGCGAGCGCCGTCCGCTTACCTCCCCCGAGACAAGCTGCCCCAGCGTTCCCAGCATGTGTTCCTTTGAAATCAACCCCTCTTTTAATGGGATGAGATAGTCGCCGCTCTCAGCAAGCGCGGACTCGATACTGTCGCAATAGAGCCGGGCGCGGGCGACAAGCTCTCCTGCAAGCTCACGGTTTGCGGCGGCACATGCGCCGACGGCGTTGATGTGTGCCCCTGGGGCGACCCAGTCGCTTTCGAGTACCGGAACGGGAGACGGCGTGACGGTGCAGATGATTTCGGCGCCATTAACAGCCTCCCTGGCGGTGGCGCATGGGACGACCGGCAGCGAGGGAGAGGACAGCTCACGGGCGAAGCGCTCGGTGGCGGAAGGGGATCTGTCCCAGACGGTGACTTTGCTGAGTGGCCGCACGCAGGATATCGCGGCGAGGTGCGAGCGTGCCTGCGCGCCTGCGCCGATTAAGGCGAGAGTTGAGGCGGAGGGGTTTGCGAGCAGGTCTGTGGCAAGAGCCGAGACGGCGCCGGTGCGGACAGCGGTTATTGCGTCGCCGTCGGCGGCAAAGCGGAGGGTGCCTGTGGCAGAGTCGAACAGCAGCACGATGCCCTGGTGGGAGGGAAGGCCTGCGCTGTGGTTTTGCGGGAAAACGGTTATGAGCTTTGCCCCGAACCACTCCCCCAGATACGCCGGCATAAAGCCGAAGATGTTGCCCTGAGGAAGAGGCTGGGCGGTGCGGAGGTACTGCTCAAAGCGGCCGTTTGCGAAGCTGAGGAAGGTGTCGTGCATGATATCGATGCAGGTTTTGGGTAAAAGACGTTCAAGGACTTCCTCTTTTGACATATATTCCATAATATCCTCCTGATTTTAAGATTTTTAGGTTATACATAGCCGTACATGCCTCTGACCGAGACCTCGCCACTGCTGACGGTTTCGGTGGAGCCGTCGTCATATTCGACGATGAGGCCGAAGTCGGGGGCGAGACCTGTGGCCCTGCCGTGCCTTACGCCGGATGGGCGGACGACGCTTACCTCGCGCCCCAGCGTCATGCAGAGGGCAGAGTATTCGCGGTGGCACTGCTCGAGGTCAACGGTAAATTTCCCGTCAGAATACATCCCGGCAAGCTCATCGAGCAGCGCTGCGGCAAGCTTTGCGCGTGGGACCATATGGTTTTCCATTCTCAGGGAGGTACAGCGGTCGCGCAGCTCCTCTGGGAAGTCGTCCTGCGCATAGGATACGTTTATCCCGGGACCTATCACGATATATTGGATGTGTCCGTTTTCCGCTTCGACAGACATCTCGGTGAGTATGCCACAGAGCTTTCTGCCGCCGCAGACGATATCGTTTGTCCACTTTATCGATGTGTCAAGCCCCGCCGCCTTTTTAAGGGCGCGGCACACGGCAATGGCGGCAAGGGAGGTGACAAATTGGACGTCACCCGCGCTGTTTTTCGGACGGAGAAGCGCGGAAAAGTACATTCCGTAGCCCTTGCGGCTGACAAAGCTGCGGCCAAGCCGTCCCTTCCCGCCGGTCTGCTCGTCCGAGATGACAACGGTCATATCGGCAGCGCCCTGCTCGGCGAGCATCTTCGCATAGTTATTTGTGGAGTCCACGCTGTAAAGCGAAATAATGTTCCAGCGGCTTGCCGCGTATGCGCCAACCATCGCCGCGGATATGGAGTCTGGCGCGCTTTTCAGCAGGTATCCCCTGTTTGTGCGCGACTCTATCTCGAAGCCCTCCGCCCTCAGGGCCTCTATCTGCTTCCATATTGCCGCGCGGCTCACGCCGAGCGAGCGGCAGAGCGCGCTGCCTGAGACATACTCGCCCCGGATAAGCTCTTTCAAAATAGCTTCTTTCGACATATCTCCCTCCTGAGCTCTGCCGCAATCAGCCGGCAGAAAATAAAATCTTGCAAATGAACATGCAATGTGGTAGAATAATTGTAAACTTGGTAAATAAAGAGGTTTACAATGAGAAGTTCAAAGGTGAGATCGATGATTGTTGTGGCGCTGTTTGCGGCGCTGATGACTGTTGGAGCGTACATAAAGGTGCCGATGTGGCCGGTACCGGCGACGATGCAGTTTATGTTTTCGGTAATGGCAGGGCTCATGCTTGGAGCAAAGCTCGGAGCGCTGAGCCAGGTTGTCTATCTGCTGATCGGTCTTATTGGGGTGCCGGTTTTCAGCGGAGGCGGCAGCGGTATAGGGTATGTGGCGCAGCCATCTTTTGGATTTCTGATTGGGTTTGCGGTTGCTGCATATATTATAGGCGCAATTTACGAAAAAAGGAAGAGCCTTTTAGGGGCGGGGCTTGCGTCTGTGGCAGGGCTTGTAGGGATGTATGCGGTTGGGCTTCCGTATATGTATGTAGTAGTAAACCACATTATGGGAAGCGATATGACGGTATGGAGCACGATATTTTCCGGGATGCTGATATTCCTTCCGGGAGACGTGATAAAGATAGTGGCGGCAGTGGCAATAGCGCCTAAGGTTGCCGAGAGGGTGGGGCTTGCCTCGGCGAAGAGGCAGGCGGCATAAAAATTTTAAAAATATGAGTATTTTCCTGCAATGCGGGACAGAATATGACTGTCGGCAACGCCGATTGGACAAAGGATAGTCCGCCCTTTGTCTGCCCTCCCCAAATGGGGAGGGCATTTTTATTGCTGTAAATTGCTGTAACAGGGATAATTTTACAGGTATTCCTTTATGTGGGAAAACAAATGTGTGCGTGACAATTTTTTTGAGATAAAATAGGCTATTTTTCGACAAAATAACAAAACGATGAAACTTTAGAAATAAAATTGGCAGAAAAAGCTTGACAATTTCCTGCAAATGGGTTATCATACGTTTTGTAACTGATTTGTAACCTGTTTGATACAGGTTGTAACCTCAGCCCGAAAGGAGGGGACTTTTTGGACAGTATATACGAAAGCGGGCGCACAGGAGCAGAGAGTATGCGTGCCGTGCGGAAGAGAAGCCGTGCGGCACGGATAAGGCTGAGAAGGATTGCCAATGCGGTAATATTTACGGCAGGCGAGGCTATACGGAAGAGGCTGCACAGGGCAGGATACATATATAACGGGATAAGGCATCGTTCGGCGGTAGGAATGTCGAGGATGGGGATACCGAGGATGGCGAGTGTGCTGTTTCTCGCGGCGGCGGCGCTGCTTGTGATATCCGGGAGCATAGTTGGCGTGGGGCTTCAGGTGTATGTAGATGGAACGTCGATGGGATTTGTATCTAACCAGAGCGATTTTGAAAATCTTCTGACCGACGTGGAAAATATGGCAAGCGAGGTGCTTGGATATCCATATACGCTTGATGTAGACGTGAAGTACCAGTTTGAGATGTACGACAGGCGCGAGGGTCTGGACGAGCTGGAAGTAAAGCACGAGCTGCTGATGGGAATAGATGAGATTGAACAGCTGTATGTAGTATCGGTAGATGGGGAAACGGTAGGTGCCAATACCGATGGGACGGCGGTGAAAAGTCTTGTTGACAGCTTTCTGACAAGGGAGCGTACCATCGATGAAAATGTCAGGGTAGAATTTGTAAGAAACGTTGAGGTATCGCTTGAATATACGGACGCACAGAACTTTGCCACAATTTCCGAGCTTGCAAAAACGCTTTCATCGAACATCAGGGACGAAGAGACATATACTGTGCAGGAGGGTGACACCCTCTCGGCGATAGCGGCGGCGCACGGGATGTCACTTGCGACTTTGCAGGGGCTCAACCCGGGAGTGGAGGAGATAGCGGTAGGGGACACGGTGGTTGTCAATGAGGCGATACCGCTTATGTCGGTGCAGAAGGTGAGCCGAGAGGTTTATACAGAGGGCATTGCGCACCAGACTGAATATATATACGACGATACCATAGACGAGGGCAAGCGGGTAACAAGTGTTGCCGGAGTGGATGGAGAAAAGCAGATAACTGCCGATGTAACCTATGTTGACGGGAAGGAGACCGACAGGGAGATACTTTTGGAAGAGGTACTTTCCGAGCCTGTCACAGAGGTAATAAAGATAGGGACGCGGAAGAAAGGTGTTGCGACGGGGACATATATAATACCGTTTAATGGGACGATAACCTCCGAGTTTGGTGCGAGGACGTATCAGGGGAGCTACGATTTCCACACAGGGATAGATTTTGCCGGGGCGAGCGGCTCTGCGATAGTTGCCTCAGACGGGGGCACGGTTTCGTGGGCAGGCTGGAAGGGTAATTATGGATATCTGGTGATAATAGACCACGGGGACGGAGTCCAGACCTACTATGCTCACTGCTCGAAGCTGCTTGTGACCGAGGGCGAGCTGGTTTCCCAGGGGGATACGATAGCCCGCGTTGGGAGCACAGGAAGGAGCACGGGGCCGCATTGCCACTTTGAGGTGAGGATAGACGGTACGGCGGTTAACCCGGCGATATATCTTTGGTAATAAAAAGGGCAGCCTTTGGGCTGTCCTTTTTGCTTTGAGCGGAGGACGAGGAGAGAGGTCGGCGGGCAGAGGGGGAGGCAGGGAACGCTGTTGAGCGGCTTGGGAAATAAAAAACAGCCTGTACCTTGTACAGGCTGTTTTGCTGTCAAATAGCGCCCTTAGGCGATGTTATTTACAAGCTTCGCGAGGTTGGATTTTTTGTTGGCGGCATTGTTTTTATGGATAACACCCTTCTGAGCGGCCTTATCAATAGCGCTCACTGCGTTCTTGTACATGGTAGTAGCAAGCTCGCGGTCTCCAGCCGCCGCCGCGATTTTAACCTTCTTGATTGACGTCCTCATAATGGACATTGTAACTCTGTTACGAGCTTGTTTGACAGCGCCGATCTGGACACGCTTTTTGGCAGACTTGATATTCGGCAATATGTCCACCTCCTCCAACAAGATTTGCCTGAAGGGCACGAAAAAATGCCCACATCAAGCAGGAACTAAATTATATCACTATTTATCGCGGAATGCAACAATATTTTTGAAAAAAATGAGAAAACTTAATAGGAATACTGTTGTGCCGGCGAGGCACAGATTTATGGAGGAAAAAAATGATACGTACAGATTTGGCATTAGAGGCAAAGGAGCTTGCGGGAGAGCGCGGGCAGCAGGCAGGAAAGCTGGAAGGAGTGCGCTCGGAAGAGCGGGAGCGTGTGGGGATAAAGGTGACAGAGGTGGAGATACTTGACGGGCGAGGGGAAAAGCAGCTGGGCAAGCCGCGGGGGAGGTATGTGACGCTCGAGCTTGAGCGCCACGGAGGGCGCCCGGTGGCAGAGATTGGGGATATGGCACAGGCGGTGGCAGAGGAGCTTGGTGCGCTGTTGCCGGAGGGCAAGGGCGGAGTGGTTGTGGCAGGGCTTGGCAACAGATATATTACACCGGACGCCGTGGGACCGAGAACGGTAGAGCATACGCTTGTTACAAGGCACCTCAGAAGTCATCTGCCGGAGCACTTTGAGGATTTTAGGTCTGTGGCAGCGATAGCACCCGGGGTGCTTGGGGTGACAGGAATGGAGAGCATGGAGGTAATATGTGGTGTTTGCGAAAGGGTAAAGCCGGAGTTTTTGCTGGTGGTAGACGCGCTTGCGTCGCGGTCTGCGGCACGCCTGTGCAGCACGGTTCAGCTGACAGATACAGGTATAGCGCCAGGCTCTGGCGTAGGCAATAGCCGTGCCGCGCTAAACAGGGAGACAATGGGGATACCGGTGATAGCTGTAGGGGTGCCGACGGTGGTAGAAGCGGCGACGCTTGCGGCGGACATTGTCAGCGCCAGCGGAGGCACGGCAGGGGAAGAGCTTTTCCGTGAGGCGGGAGGAGGTCTCATCGTGACACCAAAGGACATAGACCGGCAGATAGACGAGATATCAAGGCTTCTCGGGCTGGGAATCAATATGGCGCTCCATGATATGCCGCTAGAGGAGGTGTCTGCCCTCATCGGGTAAGCAGTGCGCTCGCCCCTGTGTCCAGGGGCGAGCAATGTATACATGTATATAGTAGCCATATATATTCTGGAATATGAGTAAAAAATTAAAATATAACAATTAACTTTAGGTAATAAGTTACATATTATGTAAAAAAAGTAAGCGATTTATGTTGCAAATTTCTGCCGGGTGTAGTAGAATATCCCTTGCAATAAAAAAAGATAGAGAGGTGGTTTGAATGTCCTTCAAATGGGCAATCGACTGGATGGGGAAAGACCGATGGCGATTGTTGCTGTCGGTAATACTGGATATTATTGGCGTGGCACTTATGACGTATGAGCCATATATATTCATGGATCTGGTCGATGAGGTGATAATGCCGCAGCAGTTCGACAGGTTTATACCAATGCTCGGGCTTGCGCTGCTGGTGGGTGGGCTGTTCGTTATTGCCCGCTATTTTGTAAACATACTGGCAGAGCAGGCGGCGCAGACAGCGGTCTACCGCCTGAAAAGCGAGCTTTTTGACAAACTAATGAAACAGACAACAGGCTTCTACCGTCAAAATAAGGCCGGTGACATTATCAACAAGTGCTCGGGCGATGTTGAGATGATAAACCACTTTCTGTGTTGGGTAATACCCAAATCGGTAGAAGCTGTACTTATGCTTGTAGTGGCGCTGATAGTGTTTCTGAGCATAAACTGGCAGTATACGCTCGTGCTCTTTGCGATAACGCCATTTACAGCCATAGTTGCCGCAAAGCTGAGCCGGACGGTGCGCCCTGCCTTTCAGGCGGCGCGCGAGCAGCTCAGCCAGCTAAACACGGTGGTGCAGGAGAATATCAGCGGCAACCGGGTGGTCAAGGCGTTTGTCCGCGAGGACTACGAGATGGAGAAGTTTCAGAAGGAGAACCAGGAGTATAAGAAGCGCAATATCGACGCAAACCTGATCTGGCTTAAATACGGGCCGATAATCGATTCGCTGTCCTCCCTCATAACGGTGGTCAACCTCACGGTAGGAGGGGTGCTTGTGTGCACAGGGAGCATAACGCTTGGTCAGTTGACGCTGTTTTTGAGCCTTGCGTGGGCGCTCAATGAGCCGATGGCGCTGGTGGGGCAGATAGTAAACGATACCCAGCGTTTCCTTGCCTCGATAGACAAGGTGCGGGAGCTGTACTACTCGAAGGTGGATATAGAGAGCCCGGCGGTAAACAGGGCGCCGGAGAAGGTGAAGGGCGACATCACGCTGGAGGATGTAACGCTCAGGTTTGGGCGTACTGTGGTGCTCGATGGCGTAAACATGGACATAAAGGCAGGGCAGACGATAGGCATCATGGGACCTACAGGCTCTGGAAAGACGATGGTGGTAAACCTTATCTCGCGCTTTGTGGATGTGACATCGGGCTCGGTAAAGATAGACGGGGTGGATGTGCGGCAGTATAACCTCCAGACACTGAGGGCGAATATAGGGATGACGATGCAGGATGTTTTCCTGTTTTCGGACACGGTAGAGTCGAACATTGTCTACGGGGTTCCGGACGCACCGATGGAGACAGTAATCCAGGCGGCAAAGACGGCGGACGCCGACAGTTTTATAAGGGAGATGCCCGATGGGTACGATACCATAGTGGGCGAGCGCGGGACAGGGCTTTCCGGAGGACAAAAGCAGAGGATATCACTTGCGAGGGCACTTGCAAAGGACGCGCCGATACTTGTTCTGGACGACACGACCTCGGCAGTCGACATGGAGACCGAGCAGTATATCCAGGAGCAGCTCCGTGCGCTGCCGACAAAGGCGACGACTATCGTCATCGCGCAGCGTGTCTCATCGGTGATGCACGCCGACAGGATATATATCCTTGACGGAGGGAAGATTACCGAAGAGGGCACACACAACGAGCTCATGGCAAATAAGGGCTACTACTACAACACGTGCATGTTGCAGCACGGCCTGCTGGAGGAAGGAGTTGGTGACTGATGGCGCGCAACAAGTATAATATCGACGAAGAGCTTGAAGCCCCATTTGACTGGCAACAGTTCAAGCGGAGCCTCGTATACATAAAGCGGTATAAGAAAGAGCTGGGGATGATGCTGTTTTTAAGCATAGCAGTCAGCGTGCTCAGCCTGCTCACCCCGAAGATACAGGCGTATGTCATCGATGAGCTCATCCCGGGGAACCTGCCGGGGTGGATAGTGGCTCTTGGGGTGATATACTTTATAGTCAATATAATTATTATTCTTATAAACCGAATGTGCTCAAAGATCAGAATACGCACCGGTCAGTCTATAATTACAGACATGCGTACCGACGTGTTTGAGCACCTGCAAAAGCTGAGCTTTGACTACTATGACAGCCGTCCGCACGGCAAGATACTTACCCGTGTCATAAACTACGTCAATAACGTGGCAAACTTCCTTACAAACGGCATGATACAGGCTGTGTTGCAGCTTCTAAATCTGATTTTCATATTTTTCTTTATGCTCACTATCTCTGTGAAGATGACGCTTGTAGTGCTTGCGGGGCTGCCGTTTTTCTTTATATTTATTGCGATAACAAAGCCGAAGCAGCGCCGCTTTAGGCAGCTAAGGGCAAACAAGCAGTCTAATACCACTGCCTACCTTGCGGAAAATATCAACGGGGCAAAGGTAACGCAGGCGTTTGTGCGTGAAGAGCGCAACAAGGGGATATTTAATGGGCTTTTAGAGGAGACGAGGATATATACTCTCCGTGCTGTATATCTTGCGCATGGCATGTGGCCAATATCCACGCTGCTTTCAAGGATAGTCCGCATGGCAATATACATCTTTGCGATATATATTTTCCGGGACGATTTTATTATCGACGGAGTGGTACAGATAGGCGCGATAACGGCAATGGTGTCCTACTCAAACCGTTTTTGGGGGCCGATACAGCAGCTAGGGAACATATATAACCAGCTTCTTGATACAGCGGCATACCTCGAGCGCATATTCCAGGTGCTGGACGAGCCGGTAACCGTGGATGATCTGCCGGACGCGAAGCCGTTGCCGCCGATAAAGGGGGCGGTCAGCTTCAAGGATGTGCTGTTTGAGTATGAGAAGGGGACGCCGGTTTTGAAGCGGGTAAGCTTTGAGGTAGCGCCGGGAGAGAGCATAGCGCTTGTCGGGCCGACAGGAGCCGGGAAATCAACGATAATAAACCTGCTCTCCCGCTTCTATAACGTGACCGACGGGCAGGTTCTTATAGACGAGCACGACCTCAGCAAGGTCACGCTCCGTTCGCTGCGGCAGCAGATGGGCGTGATGCTTCAGGACACCTTTATTTTCTCGGGCACGATAATGGACAATATAAGATACGGCAGGCTGGACGCGACGGACGAGGAGTGCATCGCTGCGGCAAAGGCTGTGCGCGCCGACGAGTTTATCAGCCAGATGGAAAACGGCTACTATACCGAGACAAACGAGCGTGGCGAGGGGCTGTCAGCGGGACAGAAGCAGCTGATATCCTTTGCGCGGACGCTGCTGTCCGACCCGAGGATACTCATTCTTGACGAGGCGACATCCTCGATAGACACGAATACGGAGAGGCTGGTGCAGGAAGGCATAGCGGCGCTGCTAAAGGGGAGGACATCCTTTATTGTGGCGCACAGGCTGTCGACGATCAAGAATTGCGACAGGATAATGTATATAGAGTCGGGCAATATTGTGGAGTCAGGAAACCATGAAGAGCTTATGAAGGCACAGGGGCTGTACTATAAGCTGTATATGTCACAGCTCGGGCAGCTGCGTGAGATCGAGGCACGCGGTGCATAGGGCAATAAAAGAGAGGGCAGTGTCTGCCCTCTCTTTTTTCTTGGGGTCACAGCTCCATAGCCAGAGCAAAATTTGACATGCCTCCGCAGCCTGTCCTCAGCGTAACGGGAGCACCGCCGCCAACGGAGTGGAACTATCTTTCCGGGACTATCTCTATCCAGTAGCCATCGGGGTCTGAGATGAAATATATACCCATTGCGGTGTTTTCATAGCAGATGCAGCCCATTTCGCTGTGTTTTTTGTGGGCAGCGGGGAAATCGTCTGTGGTAAAGGCGAGATGAAACTCGTTGTCGCCGAGGTCGTAGGCAGGCTTTTCCCAGTCGCGCAGCCATGTAAGCTCAAGCCTGTGCGTGCTCTGCCCGTCACCGAGGAAAACAATGATAAAGCTCCCGTCCTTTGCCGGTGAGCGGCGGACCTCTTCAAGCCCGAGGGCCTCTTTATAAAAGGCGAGGGAACGGTCGAGGTCTGTGACGTTAAAGTTATTGTGGTCAAATTTAAACATGTGGCGCCTCCTTGTGCTTTATATCTAAATTTTATCATGGAAAGTGGCTTTTAACAAGAAAAATGGGGAGGCAGACGTGTGGGCAAGCTTGAAAAAAGGGGTGTATTACTGTAAAATATGAGGTATAAGTGGAAGGGGGAAGGATAAGATGAAAAGCTTGAGTATATTTTTAAAGTTTGTGCTTATAGGAGCTGCGGTGTATGCGGTGTTTGTGACGCTGTGCGGATGCAGAAGCGGCGCGAGGGGACCATCATTACAGGGCGCCGCAAGGAAGCTGGGGCGGATATCGGGCAGTGTAAGAAAATCAGCCTGTAAATAGTATTGACATTGGAAAGATAAAAATATCAGCAGCCCCGCTTGTGCGTGAGCACAGGTTGGGGCTGCTTTGCGTGTCTGCGGGGATAGAGGTCTGTTCCGCAGGTGGTCATATTTGATTGCTTTTTGCAGAGCGAAACTCGAGGAGCTTGAAAAAGAGCCATCTTGCCACATATGCCATCAGTATCCCAAGCGCTGCCCCGGCAAGCACGTCGGTAAAAAAGTGGACATAGAGGTACATACGGGAAAAGCCTATCGCTGCCGCGAGCAGCAGGGCAGCGTTTCCCCATCTCCTGTAAAACAGGCGCAGCGACGTTGCAGCGGCGAAGGAGGAGAGCGTGTGCCCGGAGGGGAAAGAGTAGCCGTGAGGCGCTGCGATGAGCAGCCCCACAGATGGATTGTGGGTAAATGGGCGCGCGCGCGCGACGAGCGGCTTTAGCGTAAGGTTTCCCACGATAACGCCGAGCAGCAGCGCAATAGCCATAACTATGCCGGCTCTTCGGGTCTTTTTGATGCATATGAGCACAAGCGACAGAATTATCCATATGCAGCCAGCGTCTCCCAGCCGTGTTATCACGGGCATCAGCGTGTCGAGCGCACCGCAGCGGATGTTATTTTGAATAAAA
>CALXAZ010000186.1 GCA_944386395.1 uncultured Clostridia bacterium | reverse complement strand
ACCCATGCCGATCCTGCCTGTGCCCTGCCCATTACCCAGCTAAGCAGATCTCCTATGTAGCCATACTCCACTTCTCTTTCTCCGTTTCCCTCTGACAGGCACTCAAGCTCAAGCTTTTCCGCAAGTTCTTTTACGGTCATATTTGCATCTCCTTAAAGTGATTTTTTGTTTTTACCGGTTTCTTTCCTGAACGGAGGTGGCAGATATTCATCTGCATTGTCGCTTCCGGCCATATATTGCATTCTCTCCCTCATTCTGAAAATGCAGTCCTCCTCTGAGGCATACCCCATCACGATATTCTCTGCCAGCGCCATACACGATGGAGCTCCACATGACCCACAATCGAGCCCGGGCATTGAATTTTTTATCTCTTCTATCTTCGCATATTTTTCCATTGCTGCGCTGCGGTCCTCATCTAGCTGCCACACAGGGATATACTCGAGAGGCTTTTCTGCAAAGGCATAGGCATTTATGATGTCGTTCTCATCCACCTTATTCTTGCTTACCGGCATATATTTCATCAAGTGCTTTACACGGGACTTTGCCACAAACGGGTTTTCTACAGTGAGACAACCTCCTACGCACCCCTGCGTACACGCATTCAGCTCGAGAAACTCAATTTCCGGGAGCATACCATCCTCGAGATCCTCCAAGATCTTTATTATGTTATCTATTCCATCAACCGCCAGATGCCTGTCGTTAAGCAAGGCAGAGGATTCCCCTCCGCTTGTTGACCAACCGATACCGATAAGTCCCGACGAAGCAAGCTGAGGCGGGTTTTTGACCTTTGGCATCGCAACGAGCAGACGCTTATATATATCTGTCATCGATATCGAACCATCTATGACAGGCTCATTGAGGGTGAGCGAATATTTGCCTGATGTTACCTTTGCAGGGCACGGAGTTATGAAAAAGATCCCTATTTTCTCTGGTGCCAGCCCCGTTTTTTTCACAACTTCTTTCCTGGCGTGTATCGCTGCAAGCTCTACCGGCGCAATAATGTTCGTAACATGCGGTATAAGCTTTGGGAATCTTGTTGTTATGAGTCGCACAGCTACTGGGCAGGCAGAAGATATATATGGACGCGGCATGTCGCTTCCAAGCTCTTTTATCAGCTTCCTTGTGAGGTCTGACACCATTTCTGCCGCCTTTGATACCTCATAAATATCATCGAAGCCTATATCCAGAAGCGCCTGAAGAACTATATTTACATCGTCCAGATTATGAAATTGCCCATACAGCGATGGAGCCGGAAGAGCCACAGAATACTCAAAATTTTTAATTGAGTCAAACGGGTCGCAAACAGCCTTTTTTGCCTTATGTGGACAAACCCTTATACACATCCCACAGTCTATACAGAGCTCTTTGAGGATATGGGCCGTTCCCCTACGGACACGGATTGCCTCTGTGGGGCAATGCTTCATGCATGTAGTACACCCCATACACCTGCTTTTATCCAGCGTCACCGAATGCTGCATTTCCATACCTCCCTGCAATCGCTATTATACTTATACCTTTATTTTCATCGTTACCGTTGTGCCTACATTCACAGCCGTGTCTATTGTCATTTCGTCCGAGTATCGCTTCATATTTGGCAGACCCATCCCTGCTCCGAATCCAAGCTCGCGGACATTATGCGATGCCGTTGAATATCCTTCTTGCATCGCCTTTTCAACATCTTCAATCCCGGGTCCATTATCCGAAAGCTTCATAACTATGTCATGTTCGTTAATATCAACATCAGCAACGCCACCGCAGGCATGTATCACCATATTTATCTCGCCTTCGTACATACATATGGCACAACGCCTTATTATATCTGGATCAAAACCCAACCTCCGAAGCACTTTTTTCATCTCGCTGGATGCCTCGCCCGCAGATATAAAATCGTCTCCATCCACATCATAGTGCAAGTGCAGTGGTTCCAAGATATTTCCCCCTCCTCTGTCTATTCAATACCAACAAGTCCGGACGTATATAGCTTACCGCAAGCGACATACATCCTGTGCTCAGTGCTCATAACAACAATATCTTTTTTTTCTGCCAGCGCTATCGTCTGTGCATCCGGAATTTTCCCACGAACAAATACGATACATCTCATATCCATCATGTAAGCCGTACGTACGACCTGCGGGTTTACAAGACCAGTCAACAACACCGACTGCTCCTTAACAAATGCCAGAACATCGCTCATAAGGTCTGCCCCGCAGGCCGAATGAACTTCCGCCTCAAGGAAGTCCTCCCCGCAATAAACTTTTGCGTCTAAGATCTCTTTTATATCTTTTATCAGCATAACAGAGCTCCTTTTTCTTCCGTTTGGTCTTCTTATGACTGTTTGTTTTTTGTCTCAAATCACATATGCACAGTTATCATATCATGGATATTATACATAAATTTTTTATTTTTTTCAACACATTTTGAGTTGATATTTTGACCGCTTTGTTGTAAACTGTTTAATATACTATTTCAGCAAGGAGTGGTTACAAATGCCAACAAAAATAATAAAAATAGGTGGAGCAATCGCGATAGGTATTGCGGCAGTTGTAGGAATAGTCTTTATCGTCTATGGATATCTTAATTCCCTTATGAAGCCATATTACGACCTGAAAAAGGGCAGCGAGATCTCGGGCGATGCGCTTGCGTACGGCGAGGACTTGTAAACCAAATGCCTATAAAAATTCCTTCTGAGCTCCCCGCTCACCGGATACTGGAGAGCGAAAACATATTTGTCATGGCAGACAACGTGGCCCTACATCAGGATATTCGCCCGCTCAAGCTGATAATACTCAATCTGATGCCCACAAAAATTATTACGGAGACACAGCTTCTCCGCTGTCTTTCAAACACGCCACTTCAAATAGAAGTTGACCTTCTCCAAACCGCATCATATCGCCCTAGGCACACATCCTTCGATCACATGGAGAGCTTTTATAAGACCTTTGATTGTGCCAAACACGAAAAGTACGACGGCATGATAATTACAGGAGCCCCTGTGGAACAAATGCCATTTGAAGAAGTGGCATACTGGTCGGAACTGTGTGAAATCATGGATTGGAGCCGAACTAACGTGTTTTCAACCTTCCATATCTGTTGGGGTGCACAAGCTGCTCTTTATCACCATTATAAAATCAACAAATATCCTCTTCCTGAGAAAAAATTTGGCATTTTTATGCACAAGGTTCTCTCTCCACGTACACCCCTGTTTCGCGGATTCGACGATATATTTCCTGCTCCCCATTCCCGCCATACCGAAGTGCGCGAAAGAGACATTGCGTCATGCCCGGAGCTTGAGATACTTTCTACCTCAGAAGAAGCGGGTGTTTATATATGTGCATCCCGCAACGGTCGTCAAATATTTGTAACAGGCCACTCAGAGTATGATTCGGACACCCTCGCTAAGGAATATTTCCGTGATATTGAAAAGGGACTCGATATAAAGGTTCCTGTCGGATATTTTCCTGAAAATGATCCAACAAAAAAGCCAGTGGTAACCTGGCGTTCGCACGCGCAATTATTATTTACTAACTGGTTAAATTATTATGTCTATCAGAATACTCCATACGATCTTAATATTCTATGAATCAAAGAATCAAAATATTTCAGAGCCACCAGACCACATAATTTGGTCTGGCTCTTTTTGTTTAGGATAAAGCCTTAATTTAACACTTACCATATAAGCAGCAGTTGTTATAAAAAATATATGGCGAATATGCATTATACCATTTTCTTATACCCTTTTTATGTCCGTATTTGATAAAACAACATGACTGTATTTGATAACTCATCCAATGAAACGTCTGTTATAATATATAAGAAAACATTTATCCACACAAAATTAAAAAGGAGAAAGATCATGTATCAGATGAACAACCCAATCATTCCAGGATTTTATCCTGACCCTTCTATATGCAGGGCTGGAAGCGACTATTACATAGCCACCTCCTCCTTTACCTTTTTCCCTGGTATCCCGCTTTGGCACAGCAAGGATCTTTGTCACTGGGAAAACATAGGATATGCGCTTGATCGTCACGAACAGCTTCGCATGAATCCCAAAGGGCTCTCTGCCGGTACTTTTGCACCTACTATTCGTTATCATGACGGACTTTTCTATGTAATAGTTGGTAACATGTCCACAGGCGAAAACATTGTTGTGACCGCTACAGATCCTGCCGGTGACTGGTCTGAACCTCATTTTGTCGAGGGCATAGGCGGTGACCCAGACCTGTTCTGGGACGACGAAGGTACATGCTGGTGTGCATTCTCGGCCTTTGGAGGTCCGCATCGCGGCATTGTTCGTCAGAAATTGGATACCGAGAAATGGGAGCTCACAGGAGATCCTATATTCATGTGGGGCGGTGCCGCAGTTGATGCTCCTAGCCCGGAGGCACCACACATTTATAAGATTGGTGATTGGTATTACCTTATGATAGCCGAGGGCGGCACAGAGCATATGCACGCTGTAACAATTGCCCGTTCAAAGACCCTCGATGGCAAATTTGAGGGCTACGTTGGTAATCCAATATTGACGCACCGCCACCTCAAACGAATTTCTGAAATAGTAAACGTTGGTCATGCTGATCTGGTGGAAACTCAGAACGGTGAATGGTATATGGTAGCACTTGCATCCCGTCCATATGGCGGATATCACAAAAACATGGGTCGCGAAACATTTATCGCGCCTGTTATCTGGGAAGATGGCTGGCCGGTGGTCTCCCCCGATACAGGTAAAGTTGAAATGACATATCCCGCTCCAAACCTTGAACAGTTCCCTGTTGTCCCCGTGCCGGCAAAGGATGGATTTGATTCACAAAAGCTTGCAAACCAGTGGGTAACTATAGGCACCCCTGTAAACGATCCTTTCTATCTCTCAGACAGCAAGCTTCACATAAAAACGCTTGCAGATCCGATCCAGACAATTCTGCCTCCGCGACGTATGCCAATGATGGAGGGCGCTACTCCCGAGCAGATGGCAGAAATGCGCAAAAAAATGATGGAAGAACGCCGCGGAACCATTCCATATGCGCTAAGTTTTGTTGGACGCCGTCAGCAGCATATGAGCTTTGAGGTTGAAGCCGAGATGCACTTTGAAATAAAGGACGAAAACGAAACCGCAGGTATAGTCCTTCTTCAGAACAACTACAATCAGATCCGTCTCGAAATTGCAAAAGAAAACGGCAAGCAGGTCGCACGTGTAATCAAATATGTTCAGATTACTCCTCCAAACCCGAGACTTCTGCCCAGCTTCTCTATTGAAGAAGTTGACGGAACTTTCGAGATGGGAAAAGTGGAAATTGATGGAACTAATTTTATATTGCAGCATATTGCGGTGGGACAGGCAAATTCTTTTTATATTGGCAAAAATCGTGAACACATGATCGCTGTCGCAGAAAATATCAGTGGTAAATTCCTGGGTTCAGAGACCGCAGGCGGATTTATCGGTGCATTTGTTGGAATGTTTGCATCCGGCAATGGCAGAGATACCGGTAATGAAGCAGCATTTGATAGCTTTACCTACGTGGGAAAATAAATAATATTAAAAGAGGAAAGCGAATGTTAACACCACATAGGGAAGTAATTTGAAAATTGTAATCAAATATCAACTTATGGGTGTGGTCAAGGTCAAAATTAGTAAATTCACAGAAACATCTTGACAGCAAAAAAGCAAAGGATTACAATTTATTTAATCATTTAGGAGGTAAGGCAATGTTGAGTCGTATCGACCGTTTTAATAATGTAGTCGTTATGCAGTCCGCAGTCCCTGCTTATTATTGGCAGAACAACGGGCTTACATTGCTATACACTTTTTCAAGTGATTAGAGTGTATTTCTAATCTGATTAAGCTGAACGCAGTGCAAGCTATGAGTGAATCTTAGCCTGCACTGTTTTTTTATACTTTTTATAGGAGCTTTCGATATGGAAACTAAAGACTATTTAACAAATTATTATGAGAGATACGATGAAGAAGGTCGTCTTATCTCAAAACACACAAGGGAGGAGCATATCACTACTATGAAATATATTGAAAAGTATCTCAAACCAAATATGCGAGCCTTAGAGATTGGTGCAGCAACAAGTCGATATAGCCACGCTTTGGCACAAAAAGGCTATTAGTGGATGCAGTCGAATTAGTTGAGCATAATATCGAAATCTTCAAGCAAAACACCATCGAAGGTGAATCCGTAACAATCACGCAAGGTAATGCTATGGATTTGTCTGATTTTGAGAGCGATACTTATGATATTACTCTGCTGCTCGGTCCGACTACGCCAATCATATGGGAGAAACCATAGATCAAATGGATGGTCGAATGTACGACTTATATCTAAAGTATCATCTTGCAATTTGCGAAAGACAATATATGATTGATTGCTCTCATCATACACTTGATATATTCAGAAAGGAATAGAGAAAATGAACATAAATATACGAACCGCTGTCATAGATGATTGCGAGCGTATCCGTCCGCTTCAAAAAGAAATCGCAGACTTACACCATAAAGGCAGACCTGACTTATTCAAAACCGAAGCTCGCTACTTTACAAAGGACGCATTTGCAGAAAGGTTAAATGATCCGAAACACACTATTTACATTGCCGAAACTGATAACGGCGAGGTAGTAGGATATGCTTTTGCTTGGATTGTTTCTTACAGAAATCACTCTACGTACATTGACTTTGACTGTTTCTACATTGATGATATTTGTGTCCTAAAATCTCATCAGAGAAACGGAATAGGAAAAAGACTTTTCGAGTGCTGCAAGCAAAAAGCTCAAGAGAAAAAATGCAAAATGATCGAGCTTGGTGTTTGGGGATTTAACGAGGATGCGATTAAATTTTACGAGAATTGCGGAATGACAGACCGTATTCGCAGAATGGAATACAGATTGGAGGACTAAAAAATGATTACACATAAAGGAACACAAACTAACTTAGTACGTGCTTTCATTAACTTACAAATAACTTCATCAATACCATCTGTGAACTTTCCCTGATGTGTCAGTTTATTCTTCTTAATCAAAAAGGAAGATAGGATTTCACTGCGTTCCTGATCTGTTAAGTTGATGTAATACTTTTGCTTTTTCAAACTGAACACCT
>CALXAZ010000185.1 GCA_944386395.1 uncultured Clostridia bacterium | reverse complement strand
AAAAGATTTTTAACATTTGCACTGGCGATTGTTATGATATTATCGCTTGCGGCTGCATGCGGTAATGAAACCACAACAACTGCTTCAACTGCTGCTACAACAGCAACTACGGCGGCAACCGAAAGCGGAACAGAGCAGTCAACAGATACACCGGATGGTATAAATCTGCCTATTGTGGATGAACCGATAACCCTTACGGTCTGGCAGTCGTTTAACAATGACATTGTATCAGATCTATCGGAAAACCAGGGTATTGCTGAGCTGGCAAGACGCACAAACATTAATCTGGATTTCTACCTTGTAACAAGTACGGCTGCTTCAGAGCAGTTCAATCTGCTTGTGGCCTCTCAGACGTATTACGATCTGATGAAAGTTGTCAACCTTAATTCTCTGGGGTCTGGAGATGCAGCAGTAGATAGCGAATTCTGCATAGCGCTTAACGATTATGAACAGTATTTTCCAAACTATCTTGAACTTATAAATTCCAGCGAAAAGCTGTATCGTGATACCCGCACGGACTCTGGCTTAATGTGGGGATTCCACACAATCCTTAAAGAACCTGAAGGAGCTTTCCAGGGTCTGACGTATAGAAAAGATCTGGCTGAGGAAGCCGGATATACAGGCGGCGATCCTGTTACCATTGCGGACTGGGAAGAACTGCTCACCGCATATAGGGACTATGGCATAGAGTCTCCTCTTAGCATAGCTCCTACGGGGCTGTTTACCTATGACTCTTCATTTATGAGCGCATATGGCGTTGGAAAAGATTTTTACATAAAGGATGGAGAGGTTACATACGGATATAATCAGGAAGGATTTAAAGAATATCTTAAAATGATGCGCCAGTGGTATCAGGACAAGCTTATTGACCAGCAGTTTGATACCAGGAATACAGGCACAAGTGTAGATACCACAGATGCGTATTATCTCGGCGATGATGCGGGTGCATATATATCTATATTCAGCTATAACCGCAACGCTATGTATGCCTCTTACAGATGGACTGATAAAGAGAGCTATTGGCGCCAGCCAGTGCCGGCTCCAGTACTTAACGAAGGGGATGAGCTGCACCTTGGCGTAGAAACAACATACGCCGGCACATATCCCATGGTAATTTCTACAGATAACCAGTATCCGGAAATCACTTGCCAGTTCCTCGATTATCTCTATACTGACGAAGGATTTATGCTTATAAACTATGGTATCGAGGGTGTCAGCTATACTATTGGAGAAGATGGTAAGATACATGCTTCTGAAGATATAACTGATAACCCACAGGGCTTTGACTTTTCACATGTAAAGCAGGCTTACCACACGTGGTTTAATGTTGTTGGTCTTTATACATATCTCCAGTCGGAAGAGGACTTTGCAGATCCGCTGGTTTACGAGGGTTATGAGATATGGGCAAGCAACACTGATGGAGCGTGGTTGTATCCGGCAAAAGCCTCGCTTACTACGGAAGAGAGCGCCAGATATACCGCGGCATTTAATGACATAAATACTTATGTAACAGAAAATGTTGTTAAGTTTATATTTGGTTATGCTGATATAGACGCGGAGTGGGATAACTATGTAAAGACCATAGAAGACCTGGGCATTCAGGAATGTATAGACATAAAGCAGGCATCATATGACAGGTATATGGCAAGATAAGGTCTGAATTTGACGTATTTCAACTTTTTGATATTGTGTGGAGGTTATGCTGCGCATATAGCGCAGCATAACCTGTATTATTTCTGCTTTATGTGTGTGTAAGTTTGAGGTATAATCGTATAAAAGAAATACCGTGTAAACCGATTGAAAGGAAAGGTGAAAAAATGAAAGCAAAACAGATGATTACTTTTTCGGTGGATACTATGCCGGTGGTAAAGACAAAGGAAGTGCCGGTTACCCTTGAATCTGAAGAGCCGCGCCATCTTGAGTCGGGGGTAGTAAACATATATCCGGATATAGAGTACCAGACGATAGAGGGATTTGGGGGAGCAATGACAGAAACCTCGGCATATCTGCTTTCAAAAATGGCTCCAGAAGTGCGTAAAAGTTTACTACAAAGCTATTTTAGCAGAGGAGGGCACAACCTTAAGTTTGTCCGGGTGCATCTTGATAGCTGCGATTACTCATTAGAAGAATATCAGGCGGTCGAGGATCCGATGGCAGATCCGGAGCTGAAAACATTTTCGATAAAGCGCGATAAAATGTATATAATTCCTATGCTCAAAGAGGTTCTTGAGCTGACAGGCGGAGATATTTCGGTGATGATAAGCCCGTGGTCGCCTCCTGCATGCTGGAAAACGCCTCCAGTGAAAAGAAAGAATGACGCATCTGTATATGGCATGTTAAACCTCCCGCCGGTGCCAGATGAGCCAAGCCGTTGCAACGGAGGTAGTTTGAAGCCCGAGTTTTATGCTTCATGGGCAAAGTATATGATAAAGTTTGTAAAAGCGTATCTCGATGAGGGTATTCCGGTCAGAATGTTATCTGTACAGAATGAAACTATTGCCGCAACGAACTGGGATAGCTGTGTATGGACCTCTGAGCAGGAAAAGGTCTTTCTGCGCGATTTCCTTTATCCGGAGCTGAAAGCGGCAGGGCTGAGCGAAAAGATAGGTCTATTTATATGGGATCACAATAAGGAGCGTGTGCTGGAGAGGGCGACGGAGATCATAGATGATGAGACCCGCGGAATGATAGCGGGAGTAGCATTCCACTGGTATTCGGGAGACCATTTTGAGGCAGTAAGGATGTTGCATGAAAAATATCCGGAGAAGATATTGCTTATGTCTGAGTGCTGTGAGCCGGGGCAAATGGGCGGTAGAATAATGTTTTCAAGGAGCGTGACCACGGCGGGGACTAAGGAACTCAAGGAAGCGTTGCACTATGCGCACGATATCATAGGAAATATCAACGCAGGTATGCAGAGATGGATAGACTGGAACCTGATTGTTGACAAAAATAACGGTCCCAGACATGTTCCTGGTGGCTTTACAGCAACGGTTATAGCAAATGATGATGGTTCGTATCGTGAAAAAATGTCATTTTCATATGTCAGGCACTTTGCAGGATATATTGCTCCAGGTGCAAAGCGCATAGGATTCAGCCGGTGCAGTGATGATTTTGAAATGACTGCGGCAAAGAATCCGGATGGCACGCTTACTGCTGTTTTTCTGAATAAAAATGAAACTGACGCAGGGTTTGCAATACGCATTGAAGGAAATGTTATAAGAATAGAGCTTCCGGCAAAGACGATCTCTACGGTTGTAATAGAAAAATAAGGCATAGTATAAAGGCTCCGCAGAAAGCTTTCTGCGGAGCCTTTTAGCCTTTTTCTTTTTGGGCTATCTTCTCCTGCGACCGCCGCGATAGGAGGAGGAACGGCGGCGCTGCCTGCGACGGGCGTTATAAACTATTACGAAAATAGTATATAGCACAATTAGTACAACAATTCCCAGTATAGTATATCTTACCCATGTCTGTGACAGGAAGGTTTTGACCTGATCAACTTTGTATAAAACGACGTCACGGTTTACCGAATTTAAAGCTACAAGGTCGGTACTGCCGTATTCTCTCCCCTCGTAGCTGACGGTTATCTTGCCAAGGACATCGCCCTTTAAGACAGGGGCAACAATACCCTCTGGCTCAAATATCTCAATATCATATTCAATGTTTGCAATATCGAAATCGTTTGGAAGAAGTGCGGATATCTCTGATGCGGGATTAACAGCGACATAGTCAGTGTCCTCTGCAAGAAGGACGGAGACCTCGGATACTGGGGAGCTGGAGCTGAGCATGGTTTGATAGGAAAAGTTGTCAAAAGCCCACTCATACAGGTTTTTTGAATCCACAAAGCTCATTATGAGACCGGTTTCCTCATCTTTTATCGAGTTCATGACAACAGCGATGAGATAGAGATCATCCTTTTCTGCAGAGGAAACAAGGCAATACCCCGCGGCGGAAGTATGACCTGTTTTGATGCCCTTTGCATAGTGATATATGTAGTCAGGGCTTTTCAGGCGGGATATGAGGTGGTTAGTAGTATAGTATGTACGCTCATCAGATTTGTTAGTGGCAGGGATAGTGACGCTTGCTGTGTTGCATATTTCAAGGAATTTTTCATTTTTTATCGCTTCGAGGGTTATAGTATACATATCTCTGACGCTGGAATAGTGTCCGTCCTCCGTGAGCCCATGGGTGTTGGCAAAATGAGTATTTTCGCATCCTAGCTGTGCGGCTCTTTCGTTCATCATATCTACAAATGCGTCTATGCTCCCAGCAATATGTTCTGCTGCAACGTTGCATGCATCATTTGCGGACGCTATCAGGATGCACTTCAATATGTCGTCCATCAGCATCTCTTCTCCGACCTTGAGGTTTGCCGTTGAGCTATCCGGATGTAGGTCGGCGAGAGCGGAGGAGGAAACGGTAGCGGTTTCGGTTAAGTCTGCATGTTCAAGAATAATAAGAGCAGTCATTATTTTGGTAAGAGATGCGGGCGTTGCCTGGACGTCCTCGTTTTTTGCATATAGTACCTCGCCACTTTTTGGGTCGGCAAGATAGGCATATTCAGCGGCAACAGATATGCTGTCGCTTGCGCTTGCGGTTCCGGAAAGTGCAAGCGCTGTGCTTATGCAGATCCAAAACACAAAAAAAATCGAAAATAACCTGACTTTTTTCATTTGTATCCTCCACAAAAACCTGTTTGTATGTTATAATAAATCGGAATATACCAGAACCGGAGAGAATTATCTTCTCGGGGCGAGAGGTATGAAAATTTATATTTTTATATATAC
>CALXAZ010000184.1 GCA_944386395.1 uncultured Clostridia bacterium | reverse complement strand
GTCATGATCCAGCGTTACTCTGACATTGCCGGGGGAAAAAACAAACGGCTCCCTTGTGTAATCCACAATAGTCCTTGGACGCAACCCCTGAGTCTGCATTTTCATATAAAGCTCACTCAAAAGCGGTTTTTCGCTGCTCACCGGTCTAGGTACTGAGCCTTTAACTATAGTCCTCACCTCTTCAAGCGCCAGCACCTCCTGCTGCTTATTACACAACCCATTGATTTTGCTCTTTTTTTCAAGCTGTATAAAATCTGTATTGCCATTATAATAGCGAAGGCGAAATTTTTCCCGGCGGTCAACCCCTTCTATCTTTTCTCTCAGGGCTTTATCTGCCATATTATCAAAATACAAGCTACGAACCTCATACTTTCCGTCTACCGCATGTGCATCCCATGCCATAACCGCAGCAAGCCTGGAGCGAAGAGCTATCATATCCGAATAGCTTATCTCATGTTTCCACTCATGGCGAAAATCCATCCCGCTACCTCCTTTCTATATTCTAAAGGGAAGTATAATTTATAAACCTTAGTTTTAGCTTAGAAACAGATAAATGGCACCACAAAAATGTGATGCCATTTATCTATCAGCTCTGTTAAAACTCAACTGTAAAACAAATCCTGTCAGATGCAATATATTCTGCCCTCAATGCTCCTCCATTAGCATCGGCAAAGGAACGCGCAATAGCAAGCCCTACCCCATATCCACCACTTTTCTGAGTACGCGATGCGTCTCCTCTGTAAAAGCGGTCAAACAGCTTGTCCGGCGGAACATCAGGAAGATTTTTGCAGGTATTTTCTATCCTCAGTCTTGTATGCTTTCCATTTTTTTGTAGATATATCCAAATCTCACCACTCTCATCTGTATACTTTACCGCATTGTCTAGTAGGATAGACAAAAGCTGTTCCATTTGTGTACGGTCTGAGTTAAGGTATACTCCGTTTTGTATCTCCACTTTGAAAGTAATATCTTTTGCCTCCATCGGCTGCATAAAGCTTCTCACCACATCTTCAAGCGCTGTGCTCAGATCAAGCTCAATCACATTTGCCTTTGCCGTTCCCTCATCCATCCGCGCAAGCGTCAGCAGATTGTTCATCAGACCTCCTAGGCGAACAGTCTGTTCCCTTATATTCCTACTCCACTTATTTTCTCCATTGTACATCTCCATTGCCTCGGTATTCGACTGGATTATTGCAAGAGGTGTCTTTATCTCATGCCCGGCATTTGTCACAAATTGTTTCTGTTTTTCAATATTTTCAGCAATAGGACGTATCGCTCTCCTTGAGAGCATGATAACAAACAGCAGCATGAGACCCCAGCATACAGCCCCCGCACCTACCGACAAAAGAAGTACCCTTATATACGAAAAGCTTTCCGTTGAAATATCGAGAAAGAAAACTGATTTCTCTGACCGTATATAGTTTTCCTTAACAATATAACGGAAGTTCTCCGCTTTCCCACTATCCCCTCCGCTTCGGTATATTTCCTGCGCAAGTTCTACCGCCGCCTCCTCAGAGACAGTAGATGTCCGGCTTACATCTGTGTGCACAACGTCTCCGCTCCTATCAAACCTGACGACAAAAAAATTCGACGACATAAATGTATCATAATCATTTTTAGGAACTCCCACAGGCAGATCGGGACGGGCAAATTCCGGTCTGGGCATCTGGTTTCCCTCTCCACCCTCATTTTCCGAAATCACCCGCAACGTTCTATCTATTTCATTTCCGACAATTAACATATTTGCTACATTTATTGCACCAAGAAGAAAAAGTACCAGAACTGTAATTGCCACCATTGCCGTGATAACAAATTTTTTCTGAATAGCACTTATCATTGCAAAACCTCCAGCATATACCCAACATTTCTCTTTGCTGCAATCATTATGTCGGCATTCAAAGCAGAAAGGCGCTTGCGCAGATATGATATATATACCCACACCGATCCGGGCTCTGCTTCAGTATCATATCCCCACACTTTTACAAGGATTTCTTCGGTAGATAAGTATATCCCCTGGTTCAACATAAAAAGCTCCATCAGGCGGTACTCCAGTTTTGGCAGCACAAATGCTCTTCCGTTCCCCGAAAGCTCATAGCTCCGCTGATTGAGCGATATGTTCCCGCACCTTAGGATATTTGGGGTAAATTCCTCGCGGCGCCTGAGCATTGCCCTCACACGCGCCAACAGCAAATTCATCGAAAACGGCTTTGCAATATAGTCATCTGCCCCGAGATCCAGCCCCTGTATCTGATCTTCAACTTCAGATCGCGCCGTAAGCAGAAGAATCGGGGTCTTGCACCCCGAACTGCGCAGTCTCTGCAACACTTCCAGGCCATCCATCTTTGGCATCATAATATCCAATATTATTCCATCATATTGCACCGATTGTGCATATAGAAGGGCATCCTCCCCATTATATACCGCATCTACTATATATTTGTGATATTTCAGTACATCTACAACCGCTTCGGAAAGGCTCACCTCATCTTCAGCATACAGAAGCTTCATAAATTTCACCTCCTCTAAAAAAGTATATCCCCTACCTTAGATTAACCTTAAAATTTAGACTTTTCTTCTAAATATAACATACCTAAGTCAAACAATAAATATATGCAACAAATCACGAGCCGGAGGAAACTTACCCTCCGGCTCGACAAAAATAATTATAAAAGTATCTGACCCTGTCGCTACGCGCAGGAGACTCTCCTCCATACTGATACTCATTACACTGCTGACAAATCACTTTCAAACATTGCCCTGAACAGCTTTGTCATATAGTATTGATCGTCTGTACCTCCCAGCTCACGTATGGAGTGCATAGAAAGCATGGGATTTCCAATATCCACAGTCGTCACACCATGGGCAGAAGCTATAATTGGTCCAATAGTTCCTCCTCCCCGCGCATCGCTGTGATTAGTAAATACCTGGTAAGGTATCCCGTTTTTCTCGCATATCCATTTAAATATCGCAGAGCCTCGGGGAGACGTTGCATACGATTGATATTGGGCAACCTTTAACACCGGACCCCCGTTCAGCTTTATCCGGTGGTTTGGATCAGCCTTGCCCACATACGCCGGATGGGTGGCATGTGCCATATCCGCCGAAAACATCAAGCTGTTTGCAAGAGCCCGGTATTTGCCCTCCGCTGTCAGCCCCAGCTTTTCGCATATCCGGTCTATTGTCATCATAAGAGAGTTTGACCTCGCCCCCCGCGTTGAGTTCGAGCCTATCTCCTCATGGTCATATGCCACAGCTATGCAGCTGTACTCGCTATTGGAAGCCTCCAGAAGCGCTGTAAATGATGCATATACCATTGCTGCATCATCAAGCCTGCCGGTTGAGATAAACTCCCCGTCCTTTCCCACGAAACAACCGGGCTGATACTCATATGTAGAAAGCTCAAAGCTCAGCACATCCTCTACCTTTACCCCAGTTCTCTGGGCAATATATGGTATAAAGCTCTTTTCACCGTTCTCGCTCTGGCAGAACACAGGCGACACTTCTGTCTGCATGCTTACCTTCGCGTTTTCGTTGACATCTCGTACTATATGTATCGCTACTGACGGTACTATGAGCAGCGGCTCGTGGATATTTATATTAATGCCCTTTATTCCGTCTCCGTCCCTTACAAAGAGCCTTCCCGCTACCGACAAAGGACGATCAAACCACCCTCGGACTATCAGTCCTCCATACGGCTCCACTATAAGCCGCTCAAACCCATTTTCCACCGAAGATCCCGCCGGCTTTATCCGAAATCCCGGGTAATCATGGTGCGCAGAGGACATGCGAAATCCCGTTTCCGCAAGATCAC
>CALXAZ010000183.1 GCA_944386395.1 uncultured Clostridia bacterium | reverse complement strand
AAATGCCGCGCGTCGCAGAGCGCCGCACCTGTTTTCGGGGCGAACGCGGTCTTATTTCGCGGGCGCGTCTGCGTCGGCAACAATGTTTTTCGTGCCTCCGCTGGTCGCGCTTCTCCGCAAAATATGCCTCGCTTTTCGCCCGAAGTGCCGCGCGTCGCAGAGCGCCGCACCTGTTTTCGGCTCGAACGCGGTCTTATTTCGCGGGCGCGTCTGCGTCGGCAACAATATTTTAGGAGGTGCACCTCAGTTACATGTTAAATATGGCAATAATATTGCCGCTTGCTGCGATCTCTTCAATATGGAACATACTTATTCCCATTATAGTCGGAATTGTGACGATAGTCATCGGCTTCCTTGCCGGCGTGGCATTTCGCAAAAATGTCTCCGAGCGCGAAATAGGTAGCGCTGAAGAAGAAGCAAAGCGGATAATTAACGAATCTATCAAAACAGCTGAAGCGAAAAAGCGCGAATCACTGCTCGAGGTAAAGGAGGAGATCCACCGCGAGCGTACAGAATATGAGCGCGAAGAAAAACAGCGCCGCAACGAACTGAGCAAGCAGGAACGGCGCATAAACCAGAAGGAAGAAACTCTTGACCGCAAAACCGAACAGCTCGAGAAAAAAGACGAGCAGTTGAACCAGAAAAATGCAAAAAACGAAGCTATCGAGGCGGAGCTGCAAACCCTCAAGCAAAGCCAGCTCGAACTGCTTGAAAAAATTTCCGGATTTTCAATAGACGATGCAAAGCATTACCTTATCAGCCAGCTTGAGAGCGAAGTTACCCATGAGCAGGCAGTTAAAATACGAGAAATCGAGAGCAGGTTTAAGGAGGAGGCGGAACAGAAGGCACGCGACCTTATCTCCCTTGCCATTCAGAAATGCGCAGCCGACCATGTTGCCGAAGCGACAGTCTCCGTCGTCCCGATACCCTCAGACGACATGAAGGGGCGTATTATCGGGCGCGAAGGGCGCAATATACGTACGTTCGAAACGATAACAGGCGTCGACCTGATAATCGACGACACCCCGGAGGCCATCACCCTCTCTGCTTTCGACCCGGTGCGCCGCGAGATCGCGCGCATTGCTCTTGAAAAGCTTATCATGGACGGGCGTATACACCCTGCCCGCATAGAAGAGATGGTGGAAAAGGCCCGCAAAGAAGTGGACCAGACCATCAAGAAGGAGGGCGAGCGCGCCGCCTTTGAGACAGGTATCCACAACCTCCATCCCGAGATTATCAAGCTTCTCGGTCGCCTGCGCTTCCGCACAAGCTATGGCCAGAATGTACTTCTCCATTCCATTGAGGTCAGCCACATTGCCGGGCTCCTCGCCGCTGAGATAGGCGCCGACATCACCCAGGCAAAGCGCGCAGGGCTGCTGCACGACATCGGCAAAGCTGTCGACCATGAGATCGAAGGCTCACATGTCCAGATAGGCGTTGACCTCGCAAGAAAATATAAGGAAAACAAGGATATCATCCACGCTATCCACGCCCACCACGGAGATGTGGAACCGGCAACTATCGTTGCATGCCTTGTTCAGGCGGCAGACGCTGTATCCGCCGCGCGCCCGGGTGCACGCCGTGAAAACCTTGAAAACTACATCAAGCGTCTTGAAAAGCTCGAGGAAATCGCCAACACCCATCCAGGCGTCCAGAGCTCCTACGCTGTGCAGGCAGGACGTGAGATTCGCATTATGGTAAAGTCGGAAGAGGTAAACGATGACCAGATGACCCTGCTTGCCCGTGACCTCACAAAGAAGATTGAAAACGAGCTGGAATACCCCGGGCAGATAAAGGTCAACCTCATCCGCGAAACACGCATAACCGAATACGCAAAATAATATCGACATACCCCGCCTTTGCGGTATGGTACCTTAAAAACAGGACCGGCAGGAGCTTATGCTCCCGCCGGTCCCGCTTTTATCTCTTTTTCACCATTGAATACCATTCTTCTCCCGATATCTGTACGGCGGCACACACTTCTAACCGTCCCCTACTCGCAGCTTCTCATAAAAAATATCTGCCTCCCTGTCTCTTTAAACCCGGCTCCCAGGTGAAAAAGCTCGCTTTCCCTGTTGTAAACAGAACAGTCTGAGGCAAGCTGCTTTATACCATTTTCGCGGCAAAGCCGCACCGCATATTCCACAAACCTCTTCCCTATCCCCTTCCGGCGATACTCCGGCAGCACGGCAATCCCCTCGACATATCCTATCGGGCCTTCTTCATCCCTGCCCTCAACATACTCCCGCCTTACCGACAGATTCATAAACCCCGCAGGCACTCCCTCCACAAAGCAGAGAAAACCCATCTCACTGCCGGGCGGCAATTCGCTAAGCTTACAATCCCCGCACGCCTCCAAAAATCTCCGGAATTCGTCCTCCAGCTCTCTCTGTCCGTCTCCGTACACCGCAGCGGCAAGTTCTGCCCAGAGCGGCACGTCCTGCACAGATACACGCCTTATCTCAAGCTCCATCCTCAAGCCTCCGTCTCCCGCTCTTCTCCGCCAAACATCAGCCTTTCAAGACACGGCTGCACTCCCCAGCTGTCCCGGAAGCTTTTATATTCCTCAAACGCCTTTTCATCATACTTTACACCATTTTTCCTTATCGCGCGTATCATAATATTCTTAGGGGTGTGCTCCATGTCCACAAATTCCATCACATCCACCTTGTACCCCACGCTCTCAAGCAGCTGCGCACGCGCCGCATCGGTCACAAGCGCAGCCGTGCGCTCCCTGAGTATCCCGTGCCGCAGAAGCGGGTGCTGAACCTCTGAATTTATCTGATAGAAGAGCTCATGCTGGCAGCACGGCACCGTCATTATCACAGGCGCCCCCCAGCCCACAGCCTTTGCAATGGCAGCGTCTGTGGCTGTGTCGCAGGCATGCAGCGTCACCACCATGTCCACAGTGCCGCTCTCCTCCCAGTCGCTTATATCACCCGCGCTGAAACGCAGACCATCGTATCCCAGTGCCCTGGCTGTCCCCTCACAGAACTCCACAACGTCCCTTTTCAGGTCGAGCCCCGTCATCTCACATTCTATTTTAAGGATGTTCCTGAGGTAGTAGTACATCGCAAACGTAAGGTATGCCTTCCCGCAGCCAAAATCGATTATCCTCACAGGACGCCCCTCCGGCTTTGGCACAGACCCCGCCGCAAGCTCCAGGTACCGGTTTATCTGGCGGAACTTGTCATATCTGTCCCGCTTCACCTTTCCGTCAGGCGTCATCACCCCAAGCTTTACAAGAAAGTCGTGCGGAACGCCCTCCTCAAGTATGCGCGGCTTTTTCCTGTCGTGCGTAAGCTCTGCCGGCTTCTTTGTGGGCGGCTTTTTGTGCAGCCTGAGCTTTCCCATGCTCACCGCGTGCCAGTCTGCCTCCGAGGTATATATCACCGCCTGTGTAAATTCCCCTCTCAACAGGCTGTCAACCCTTTCCGCCGCCGCTGCCGGCTCAAGATTCTCATGTATCTCGCGGTCGGGCAGGGTGAAGGTAAACTGGTACAGCGTCTGCCCCTTCTTTTCAAACGGGCGCACGCGCACCTGCTTTACCCTGCTCTCGCTCCCCTTGCGCCTCCCGCTTATAACAGCGGAAATAACTCCGCCGGTAAACATCCCGTCAAATCTGGTCATACTCCCCTCCATATACCGGGTAAC